>OMPZ01000289.1 GCA_900313125.1 uncultured Eubacteriales bacterium
AACATGAAGCGTCCGCAGACCGAAAGCGCGATCATAACGGCAAGCACCACTATCCGCTGCGGCTCGCGAGAAACACCCGACGCGCGCTTGCCGTCAGCCGAGCTGCCGCGCCGTCTTTCATACGAGAAAAAGAACACGGCGCAGGAAAGCAGCGCGACTGCCGTGGAGATCATCATATAGCGTCTGTCGTAAAAGACGAACGTGCCGACCGCTACGCAAAGCGGTATCGCGGCGAAAATTATCGCAGGAACGAGTATCCTTCGTATCTCAGGTCTTATCTGTGTTCACCTCCCGTTTCTCCGACGACTCAAGCCGGCTTACAAGCTGCCGCGCCGTTACGGTGTTTTCAAAAAAGCCGCGTGAAATATGCGCCGCCGCCGTTGTGTAATGCGAAAGCGACGAAAAAAATCTCTCCGGCGTGTCGTTTGACACTATGCTGCCGTCAAACAAAAGAGCGCATCTATCGGCACAGAGCGCGGCGCACTCCGCGTCGTGCGTCACGAGTATCATCGTCAGTCCCTCGCCGCGCAGCTCCTTTACAAGCGCGATAGTGCTAAGCTTTGCGTCGTAGTCCATGCCCTTTGTCGGCTCGTCGAGCAGCAGTATACGCGGCTTTCTCACAAGCAGCTTTGCAAGGGCTGCCTTCTGCTGCTCACCGCCGCTCAGGTCGTATGGGTGGCGGTCGAGAAGGTGTTCTATCCCGAGCTTCGAGCAAACGCGCATAAGCTCTTTTTCGGCGTTTTCTTTGTCGGCAGTATCAGCGGACTGCATGATATCGCCGCGCACGCTCGACGAGAGGAACAGCATTCGCGGGTCCTGCGGCAGCATCGACACGAGAGAGCGCGCTTCGTTTTTGCGCTTGACAGTATTCCTGCCGAGCACCTCGACCTTACCGTAAAGCGGCTTTTCAACGCCGGCTATGACCTTAAGCAGCGTCGATTTGCCCGCGCCGTTGCCGCCGAGTACAGCAAGTATCTCGTTTTCTCCGACGTCAAGGTCGAGGTCGTTCAAGATATCCTTTCCGTTTTCGTAGCGGAAACGAACGCCCTTGAGACGAATAGCGGGAGCTGTACTGCGCGGCGGCGCAGTCTCTTGTGAAACGGCTGCTTTCACCATGTAATTGTTGGCGATAAATCGGCGGCACTCCGTGACGGTAAGCGGCGGCTGTGAGCGTTTTTCGCCGAGCATTCGGTACACCTTCGCCGCCGAGGGCAGCGCGCCGAAGAAAAGCTCGTTTGAGACTGCCGCGTCACGCGGCGCGGCGTTTACCGATATCCTGCCGCCGTCAAGCTCGACTACTCTGTCGGCATACGGGAAGATGCCGTCGGTGCGGTGCTCGGAAATTATCACGGTCAAGCCAAGCTCGCGGTTGAGATCGAGCACATGAGAGAGAAACTCCCTCGCGCTGATCGGGTCAAGCTGAGAAGTCGGCTCGTCAAGCAGCAGCAAGGACGGCTCGCAGACCGTCGCGCAGGCAAGGTTCAGAAGCTGCTTTTCTCCGCCCGAAAGCGTCGCCGTCTTTCTTCTGTACAGCTTATCTATTCCGAAGGACATCGCGGTCTCCGCCGTTTTTCGGCGTATCTCGCCGCTTTGCAGGCCGAGACTTTCAAGCCCGAACGCAAGCTCGCGCCAAACGCTCTCGGTAACTATCTGATTTTCGCAGCTTTGCATCACAAAGCCGATCTTAGACACCGACTCGCGCACGCTGAGCTGTTCGCGGCTTTTGCCGAAGACCGTTATGCTGCCCGAAAGCTCGCCGAAGGGTGAAAGCTCGCGCTTTATCAGCCGCAGCAGCGTTGATTTTCCGCTGCCGGACCTTCCGCAAAGCAGGACAAGCTCGCCGCTGTTTACGCGAAGGTCTATGTTTTCAAGGGCGTAACGGTCGCTGTCGGGATATTTAAAGCTCACGCCCTCAAACGCGAGTGTCTCCACGCGATCACCTCCTTAGCCGCCGGAATAAACGCGATAACGCCAAACGCCGCGTATGCCGCCAAAGCTTTCACAGAGACAGGCAGGGGCGTTATCACCGGGTAAAACGAAAGATCAACAAAGCCCGCCGCTCCGGATATCATCAGATACGCCGCTGACGACAAAACGAGCGCAAGCACGACGGCGTCGTCGAAGTGAAACGAAAAATCGGAATACGACGTCCTGCCGGAGAGCGTTATCCCCCGTGCCTTCATCGAGTCGGAGGTATCTATCGAATCCTCAAGTATCATCGTGACGAGCGCGGAGAAGGCTTTGATGTAAAACGAAAGCTTTTTTATCATTGTCGTTTCGTCGTTAACGCCTGCCGCGCGCTGCGCGTCAATGATGCCTTTGAAGCGTTCCTTAAAAAGCGGGATAAATCTCAGCGTCAGCGAGATAAGCACCGCTAAGTGCGGAAAGGCTCTTCCGACGAGGTGTATTACTTTGTCGGAGGTCATGCACGACGACAATACGCCGCACCAAAGCACGACCGCCATTATCGCGGCAGACATATACGCGCCGTAAAGTATCGCTTCGCGCGTTATCGGGAGGTCGTTGAGAAAGAACAGCACAGTTACGCCGTGGTGAGAAAAGACGGGATTCAGCACGGTTATCAACGCCATGAACAAAGCTGCGCGAAGTATCGCTTTGATCTGCGGTCTGCCCCCTTGGACTATCAGGCGTAGTATGAGAGCTGCTATGAGAGAAAGCGCGGCAAACACGGGGTTTAGCGTCAGCATCGTAGCGCAGAGGATCGTCAGAAACCAGACTGCGAGCGTAAACGGGTGCAGGCGCGAAAAGGAATACTCGAAGGCTATGCCGCATCACTCCCATGCAAGGTGTAGTATGTATCGCCGACGTCTCTGCCGAGGTCGCAGGTGTACTGCCAGAGAATTACGTCGCCGTCGGAAAGCGTATATTCCGAGCTTGCGACCGTCGGGAAAATGCCGTTTACGCTGTACATCCACCCGGAAATGTCGCTGCAGTCGTATTCGTAGATATTGTTGATGCCCTTGACGTACGCCGATCTGTCGGAGATATCGGTGTAGTCAAAATGTATCCTGTTGTCCTTCAAAACGGCTCTCAGCACGTCAAACACCGTATCCCCCTCGCTTATCGGGTACTGCGTTTCTGGAATTATCACGCCGTCGTCGGGCACAAGACCGCTGTCGCGAAGCGCTTTACCGACGTCGCCGTTTCCGCAAAGCTCCGCGCAGCTTACCGAGATAGTTACAGACGCGTCCGAGATCACGGTATCGGTCTCTTTGTAATGGTCGCCGACCGTCTCAAAGGTCAGCAGAAAGACCGCTGCTAAAGCCGCAAGCACGGCTGCCGTCACGGCGAGTATACGTTTCATCGGATCACTTCCCGGTCGTTTTGTTTTTAAATACGGTATGGTTAAGGACGATAGCCAAAAGCGCGGCTGTGCCGATAGTGATGAGGATAGCTGTCTCTGCCATTGGCGAGCTGCGCCGTCTTGCGGGCGCGGCGGAGGATGAAGGCGCGGGCAGCGCGCTTACATCTCCGCTTGCAGCCGTCAGCGTCTGTGCGGACAAGTCCGTCTGAGCAAAAATGCTGCCGCTTACACAAACACCCTCGTTCGTCGCGATATCGTCTGGAGAAAACGCTGCCGCGTAGTCGCTTGTTATGGTTTGGAGCTTATCGTAATTCGAGACGTACATTCTCTCCGAAACGGGCAGGGCTGCGTACTCCTTCATAAGAGCTTCGGCAGACGCGGTGTCGCTCGTTTCGAGCGCGGCGATCCGCGAGCCTATCGAGCGGATAGTCCGGGAGAGTTCTTCCGTCTGCTCGTTTCGCATATCGAAAAGGGCGCGTCTGCCGTTTTCAAAGCGTACCTCGGCTATCATAGCGTACAAGGCCTGCGTTGTCGCATAGGCGTCAGAGCCCTTGCTGTCGGCGTTGTGAGCGTAGCCGCCGTCGCTTTGCCTGTACGACATGAGACCGTCGAGTAAGGTCATTCCGTTTCTTGTGAACCGCTCGTCAATGCGGAGATCGACGCCGGCAGCGCAAAGCGCAGCGATCGTCTGAGCTGTCGTCTCGCACGACGGAGCGCCCCAGTTTTTCACCGTGCATTCGTCGGTAAGCTGAGACGACAGGAAGTCAAGCATTCTCTGCACGCTTTCGCTGACAGCCGCGTCGCCCGGCGCATAGGGCGCGAGAGCCGAAACAGCCATAGCGGTAATGTCGGTCTCGGGGGTGTTCTCGTTCATCATGTAGAGCGCGCCGCTTTCAAGCTGACGGGAAAGTATCTCGTCGATGAGCGCGCGGCGCGTCAACTTCATGTCCTGCGGTATTTCATAGAGACCGCAGTCGAGCGTGTGCAGCGTAAAGATGAGCTGGTTGATGAGCTTTTCCGACAGGTTCTCGTCGGTAAAACCGTCAAGCGCCGCGTCGAGCATTCCGTTTGACGAGATATCGGCACCGCACGCTGCCGCCGCAAGCGAGAGCCGCTCGAGGTCCGCCGCGGTGAGCGTATCGCGGTTTTCACGAAAATAGCGTTCGGCGGCGTCTTTGCCGTTTTCACAGCCGCTGCCGCCCATTCTTCCGACGGAAAATATCAGCCAGTCGCAGACGTTTTCGCCAGCCTTGGACGACACGACCGACATATCGCCGATCGTGCTTTCCTGCCACGCCGTTACAGAGGCTATCGCGTCCTCAAGGCTCGGCGTTTCCTCGGCGAATGCGGGAACGGTTTGGAATACTATTATTATCAACACCGAAAAAAGCGTAATTATTCTTTTCATCGTTTCTCCCCGACGGCATTTTGCCGTCTGCTCTAATACTAATAATAATTCGGGGCGTTCATACTGCCCGCGCTCCCGATGCCCGGCAGCACAGACCAAAACGCCCCTTTTATTATGC
>OMPZ01000287.1 GCA_900313125.1 uncultured Eubacteriales bacterium
AGCAGAGGCGCCCGAAGGAAGTGCCCTTGGGGTACACCGACCGAGCCGGCAGGCGAGACCCGCGCGGGACTACAGTAGTGCATTGCACAACCTACAACCGCGTATTTGCCCGCGCCCGGTTAGCGTAAAATTATAGTGGGCAGCGAAAGTATCGAGTAAACCACAATAGAACACCGAGACTTCCGTACTAGACAAAGTAGGCGCGCCGGGTGCGCCGAGCCGCGCGGGATGAGAGTTGTGCCTTAAACAAACCACAACCGCGTAATCGCCCGCGGGCGCCCGCCCGCCCGGAATTGACAAAAGGGGGATTATGTGTTATAATTTTGTGAAATAGGCAGATCGATATACATATTCGCATTTTTAATGAGGTGCTTTCCCGATGCAGATACTGAAATGGGTCCAACGGTTGAAGGATAACAAAGTAATAAAAGAAGTGACCTCGTTTATAAGCGCGATAGGTCAGCATTACGTCGCCCCTAATTCGGCGAGCATCGCGTTTTATCTGTTTATTTCGCTGATACCGCTGTTCATTCTGCTTTGCTCGCAGCTTCCGCTAACCGGGATAAGCCGAGCGGAAATGACCGCCGTCGTAACGAATATGCTCCCCGAAACGGTCAAGGGACTTATCAAGTCGATAATCACCCAGGCGTACCAGTCGAGGATCGGCGTGTTTTCGCTGTCGATCGTGATCCTGCTGTGGTCGTCGTCGCGCGGAGTGCTCGCGCTGATACGTTCGCTCGATATCATCTACGATGAGCAGGACAGCAGAAATACGATAAATATGTATATGTTCTCGATCTTCTATACGGTCTGTATCCTATTTGCCGTCAGTATCATGCTCGTGCTCTACACAAAAGAGCTGACAGCAGAAGATCTGTTGAGACACATAATGCCGTCAGAGCCGATCTACGGCAAGCTTGCCCAGCACATGAAGAAGTTTGACGTCGTGTTCTTCGGCACGATGATCGCCGCGCTGATCTATAAGATCGCGCCGGCCGGAAAACGCAAGTTCACACACCAGCTTCCCGGCGCAGTTTTCGCCGCGCTCGCTATATCCGTGTTTTCCGTCTACTTCGCAGCCTACAGCAGCGGCAGCAATATCTATAATTCCTTCTACGGCAGCCTTACTACCGTCTCGCTCTTTCTGATCTGGATATACTCCTGTATCAACATCGTTCTTATCGGCGGCGTTATCAATTCACATTTCCGCGAGCCGATCGGCGCGTTTTTCGACATGATCGGCGCAAAGCTCACAAATAAGCGCATGGAAAAGCGTGAGCAAAGGCAGATAAGGAAGCTCGCTAAAGCCGACGCAAAACAAAACGTCCATGCAAACGACCTCGGTACCGAGGAAAATGAACCGGCTGTTATCAAATAAAATTTCATGATACATAAAATTATCGCCACGGGAAACCGTGGCTTTTTTGTGCTCAATTTATATACAATAACAAGACCGATCTTCCTCGGGATATCCTTTGGAAAATCGGTCTTGTTTTACGATGCAGCAACGTATACGCGCTGTTTTGTTATGCTTTTATCAGTCCTCGATCGTGCAGTACATGAAGTACTTGTAGCCGAGAGGATTGGAGAAGAAGCCCTTTACGCCGGAATCAAGCATATAAAGGTCTGTGTAGTAGTAGAGAGGAGTGATGCAGCCTGTCTCCATGAGCATATCCTCAGCCTTGTGCATCATAGCGTAACGGTTCTTCTTGTCTGTGCAGCTCTTGATCTCGGAGATAAGAACGTCGTAAGTCTCAGCCCATGTGCCGTTCTCTACCTTTACGTCGCTGCCGAACTCTGTGAGGTCAAGGCTGTAAGCAGCAACTGTTGCGTGGTCGCCCTTGCCGTACTGAACGTCGTTGTTGCCGGAAGCTGTTGTCCACATATCGAGGAAGCAGATCGGGTCGTTGTAGTCAGCGAGCCAGCCGTTTCTTGCAATAGTGAAGTTACCCTCTTTACGGGTGTTGAGGAATGTAGCCCACTCCTGGTTCTCAAGGCTCATCTTGATGCCTACGCCGTCAAGTGCGCTCTGGAGGTACTCGCCGATAGCCTTGTGGCCTTCGCTCGTGTTGTAGAGGTATGTGATCGACGGGAAGTTTGTGAACTTGCCGGAAGC
>OMPZ01000286.1 GCA_900313125.1 uncultured Eubacteriales bacterium
AGAACCTCGACTATCAGCTTGAGGATTATGTTGATACAGACGTTACATTCGGTATCCGTCCCGAGCACATCTATGACGATCCTGAGTTCATCGCTACTCATCCCGAGGGCGTACTCGATGCAGTCGTAGAAGTAACCGAGCTTATGGGCGCCGAGATCTACCTCTACGTTTCCGTTGAGGGTATCCCGCTTACGGCAAGAGTTCTCCCGACATCGACGGCTCAGCCCGGCGACGTTATCCAGATTGCTCTTGATGTCAGCAGGATCCACCTCTTCGACAAAGAGACAGAGCAGACGATCACAAACTGATTTTACAAAAATACAAGACTGCCGAATTTCGGCGGTCTTTTTTGTGCTTTAATCCTTGCTTTCGGAGCTTGCTGTGAGGTCGTCGGGGATAGTGTCGCGGGAATAGATTTCGCCGCACAGCGCGGCAGCGATAGTGATTTTGAACATAGAACCAACCTTTCTGTTTAGAATATTATCGGACTATCATTCGTTTTTGACGGTTATATTCAATTACGCGGTTTTACTTTTGTTTAAGGCGATGCTTCTTCGCCGCGCGGCTCGGCACGTCCGACGTGCCAACTATGTTTAAGGCGCGGAGCAGATGTTTAGTTACCGATAAAGTTCGGCGGAACTTGCACGCGGGCGCCTGCCCGCCGCCGTGTAAAAAAATCTTGTATTGTGAGAGGGTTTGTGGTATGATAGAGGTGTATGGAAAGATACGATCGTGTTTTTGCATGATCGGAAAAATCAATTTATGAGGAGAATGACTTATGGCACTTTTTAACAAGAAATATTGCGACATCTGCGGCGGCTCGATGGGCATTATCATCGACAATAAAGCTGCCGACGGCAACTATTGCCACGCTTGCGCACACAAGCTTTCGCCGTACTTCCACGGCGGCAAAAACGCTACGCTCCAGCAGATCAAGGAGCAGCTTGCCTACAGAGAGAATAACAGACAGCAGCTCAATATGTTCACCCCCTCGCAGATACTCGGCAATCAGACGAAGGTCTATATCGACCCGGGTCATAACTGCTTCGTTGTAAGCAAGAGCAGCAACTACAAGAACGACAACGCTGATATCATTAACTTCTCGCAGCTCGTGAATGTTACCTCCGAGACGAAGGAGCACAAGAAGGAGATCTACTACAAGGACGCCGAGGGTCACAATAAGTCGTACAATCCGAGAAAGTACGAGTACAGCTACGAGATCTTTGTAACGATCAACGTTAATTCTCCGTACTTCAACAAGATCGAGTTTGAGGTAACGAAGGATCCTATCAGGAATCAAAATTCCGCAGAGCTTATAAAGTATCAGAACGACGCAAACCAGATCGTGGCAGCTCTCACAGGCCGTCCCGCACAGCAGGCAGGCGGCATTGCAGGCGGTGTTGCAGGAGCTGTAGGCGGTATCGCTCAGGCAGCGGCAGGCGTTGCGGGCGTAGCTGGTCTTGCAGGTATCGCAGGCGCGCTGCTCGGCAATCAGGCTGCAAACAATCAGCAGATGCAGCAGGGCTACGCTCAGCAGAACATGGGTGTTGCTCAGGGCTTTGCACAGCCGAACATGGGCGGCGTTCAGGGCTACGCTCAGCAGAACGTGGGCGGCGTTGCCCAGGGCTTTGCACAGCCGAATATGGGCGGCGTTCAGGGCTATCCTCAGCAGCAGATGCAGCAGGGCTTTGCTCAGCAGAACATGGGCGCAGCTCAGGCTTACGGAAATCAGGCTTACGGCAGCAATCAGGCGTTTGGCAACCAGGCGTTCGGCGGTCAGTGGGTATGCCCCAACTGCGGCACGACGAACACAGGCAACTTCTGCCAGGGCTGCGGTATGCAGAAGCAGGGCTTCTGATATAACGGCGAATGATCGGCGCATTATTTCGCGTCTGTAAAATATATATGTAATACGACCCATTCGCAAGTTTTTGCAGGCGGATGGGTCATCTTTAAGCAGGAGTAGATCGCATGAAGGAATTTACATTAGGCGAGATAGCCAAGGCGTGCGGCGGAAAGTTTATAGGCGACAGGTCACGCCTGCTTGAAACGATCTCAAGCGTTGTGATCGACAGCCGCAAGGTGGTTGAAGGTTCGCTTTTCGTCGCGATAAAGGGTGAGCGCACCGACGGTCATCTTTACATCGAAAAGGCGTATGACTCGGGCGCGGTGTGCGTTGTGAGCGAGCAGGTCGTAGATTACGACGAGCCGTACATCCTCGTTGATTCGAGCGAACAGGCGATAAAGGACATCGCCGAGACGTACAGAGGTCTTTTCCCGAATATCGAGGTGGTAGGCATCACCGGCAGCGTCGGCAAAACGAGCACAAAGGAAATGATCTCCGCGGTGCTTGCGAAGAAGTACGTCGTTCATAAAACGCAGGGCAATTTCAACAACGAGCTGGGCGTTCCGCTCACGCTTTTGTCAATGCCTGAGGACACCGAGGTCGCCGTTGTCGAAATGGGCATCAACCATTTCGGCGAGATGACGCGCCTGTCGAAGATGGTGCGCCCGACCGTATGCGTGCTGACGAATATCGGCTGCTGCCACCTTGAGAATCTCATCGACCGCGACGGCGTTTTGAAGGCGAAAACGGAGATGTTCAAATACAAGGCGGACGACGCCGAGATAATCGTGAACGGCGACGACGACAAGCTCGACACTATTGAGAATTACACATACCGTTTCGGTCTGAACGCGTCGAATGATTTTTACGCCGAGGATCTCGAAAACGACGGCGACAACAGCATCTCGTTCACGCTTTGCCGCGGCGGGGAGAGATACGCGGCAATGGTGCCTGCACTCGGCAATCATATGGTCGTGAACGCCCTGGGCGCAGCGGCTGTAGGTACGGCGCTCAACATGGAGATGAGCGAGATCATCGAGGGCTTTAAGGATTATCAGGCAGTTGGCGGCAGAGCGAGACTAATCGAGACGGAGATCGTCAGGATCATCGACGACTGCTACAACGCAAATCCGAACTCCGTCAAGGCGGCGCTCGACACGCTCAAGACAATGAAGGCGAAGAGAAGGATAGCCGTTCTGGGCGACATGAAGGAGCTTGGCGAAAACGAGCTTGCTCTTCACCGCGAGGTCGGCGAGTACGCAGCAAAAAGCGGTATCGACGTGCTTATCACCGTGGGCGAGCTTGCAAAGAGCCTGTACGACGGCGCCGAGGGCATAGAGAAGCACAGCTACGACACCGTAACGGCTGCCCTCGACGAGATAGAGGACATTCTCCACAAGGACGACGTTGTTCTTGTAAAAGCATCGCATTCGATGCACTTTGAAGAAATAGTTAAATACTTGGAGGAAATATAGCGGGCAGGGCCCGCGGGCAATTACGCGTTTGTGGTTAGTTTAATGCACCACTTTTTCGCCGCGTGCCCCGGCGTTTCCAAAACGCCTTCTTTATTCAAGGCGCGGGGCTGATTTGTGTTTACAAATAAAGTTCGGCGGAATTTGTCTGCCGACGTAAAGAAATAATTGGAGGACATATAAAAATGAAAGACGAGACAAAATGCCTGCACTCAGGCTATCACCCGAAAAATTCAGAGCCGAGAGTCGTGCCGATCGTTCAGAGCACGACGTACGTTTACGATTCCACGGAGGAGGTCGCAAGCGTATTTGACGAGCCGACAAAATCGCTCATTTATTCACGCTTTGCTAACCCGACAGTAATGGCTGTCGAAGAGAAGATCGCGGAGCTTGAGGGCGGCGTTGGTGCGATGTGTACGTCGAGCGGTCAGGCGGCAAATCTGCTTGCTATCCTGAACATTTGTCAGGCAGG
>OMPZ01000285.1 GCA_900313125.1 uncultured Eubacteriales bacterium
CACCCAATGGCTGCGGGAATGTCGCTGCCCACCGAGAACATAGGTAAATTCCGCGAAATGATAAACGAATATGCCGATCAGAATGAGAACGACTTTTTCCCCTGCCTTACGATCTCCGCTTGGGTGAGACCCGGTCTGCTGACCGTCGGCGACCTTGAGTCGCTGTCAAAGCTTGAGCCTTACGGCACGGGCAATCCAAAACCTGTGTTCGGCTACGGCGCGGTGACTATCACCGATGTCTCGCCGCTCAAGGGCGGTCAGTATCTGAAGGTGCTTTTCAAAAAGGGCGACACTTACGGCGCCGCCGTAAATTTCGGCAGTACCTTTGACGATTTCCCCTACCAAAAGGGCGACGAGGTGAACCTTGCGGTAGACGTCAAAACGAACGAGTACAACGGCGTTGTTTCCGTTTCGTCGATGCTGCGCGATATAAAGTTCACGAGCGACGACAACGAAAAGCTCCTTCGCAGCAAGCAGCTTTTCGAGGAATACCTGACAGGAAAGCCCGTAACGGACGATATGCGCCGCGAGCTGTCAGTCACGAGAGAGGGCTTTGCGGCAGTTTACCGTTATCTCAAGAAAAGCGGCGGCTTCCGTTATTCATCGGAGATACTTCTTCACAGGATCGGCGACAGCTCGCTCACGCTCGGAAGGCTGCTCATCATTCTCAGGGCGATGGAACAGCTCGGGCTTATCACCACATCACCCGACGCGGCGAAGCTTAACATAAAGGTGACGGAAAACCCGACGCGCGTAGACATTTTTAAAGCAGATATTCTGCAGCGATTGAACGGCTGATAATACATAAAACGTAAAAAAGGAGGGCGGCTTTATGTCATCAATAATTGCTTGTGTATGGGATTTTGACAAGACGCTTGTTGACGGATATATGGAGGATCCCATTTTCGAAGACTACAACATCAACTCAAATGAATTCTGGAAGGAAACGAGCGCCATTGCCGACCGTGTGGGACGTGAACAGGGTATCATGGTCAACCGCGATACATATTACCTAAATCGCTTTATCAAATACGCCAAAGACGGCAGATTTCAAGGGCTGAACAACGAAAAGCTGAAGGAATACGGCAGCAAGCTCAGGTTTTACCCGGGAGCGGTCGAGATTTTCACCGCGCTGAAAAACGTCGTAGACAAAGACCCGAAGTACAGCGAGAACGATATCCACGTTGAGCATTACATAGTCAGCACGGGTTTCAAAAAGATTATCGAAGGCTCTGAGTTTGCTAAGCTCGTGCGCCGCTGCTGGGGCTGCGAGCTTATCGACGAGGAGCTTGAAAACGGCGGCAAGGTGATAAGCGAGATCGCCTACACGATCGACAACACCACAAAGACAAGGGCGCTGTTTGAGATAAACAAGGGCGTGGGTATACACCCGAATATCGACGTAAACACGAAGATAAACGAGGAGCTGCGCCGTATACGCTTTGAAAACATGATCTATATAGCCGACGGTCCGAGCGATATACCGGCGTTCTCCGTTATTAACAGGAACGGCGGCGCGTCGTTTGCCGTTTATCCCGAGGGCGATTTCAACGCCTTTCGTCAGGTGGAAAAAATGCGTACAGACGGGCGTGTTCAGATGTTCTCCGCGGCAAATTACGAGGAAAACACGACCACCTATATGTGGCTCGTGAACAAGGTGCGAGAGTTTGCCGACAGGATACTCAAGCAGCAAAAGGACAGGCTCATGGAAAACATCGGCGGCAGCACGCCCGTTCACCTTCCGTCAGAGCAGACTGAAACGACTGCCGAATGAGAGCTGAACACAGCTAAAAAACTTTGATATAAATACTGAATTGGAGTTGATAGAATGATAAAAAAACTGCTTGCTTCCGTCAGGGAGTATAAGCTTGCGTCTTTTCTTGCGCCGTCGTTTGTCGTGGGCGAGGTAATAGTTGAGGTAATCGTTCCGATACTTATGGCGAACCTTATCGACTTCGGCATCACTCAGACGAATATGCCGTACATTTACCGAACGGGCGCGCTTATTATCGTGCTTTGCCTGCTTTCGCTCGCCCTCGGCGCGCTTGCCGGAAAATACGCGGCGAAGGCGGCCGCGGGCTTTGCGAAAAATCTTCGTCAGGATATGTACTACGCCGTACAGAAGTATTCCTTCTCGAACATCGACAGATTCTCGACGTCAAGTCTTGTCACGAGACTTACTACAGACGTTTCAAACGTTCAGAACGCGTACATGATGATCGTCCGCACGGCGTTTCGCAGCCCGGCTATGATCGTTTTCAGCATGGTCATGGCATTTCGCATCAACGCGAAGGTCGCTCTCGTGTTCATCGCGATGATACCTATACTCGCGATCGGATTTCTGCTGATCTTCTCGAAGGCTCACCCGACCTTCCGCAAGGTGTTCAAAACCTACGACAAGCTCAACAACATCGTCGGTGAGAATCTTCACGGCATACGCGTTGTGAAGTCGTTTGTCCGCGAGGAGCACGAGGATCAGAAGTTCAAGGACGTTTCCGGACAGATATACGATCTGTTCATACGCGCTGAGAAGCTCGTTATAATGAATATGCCGCTGATGCAGGCTGTCATTTACGCGTCGATGCTGCTGATGTCGTGGATTTCCGCGAGGTTCATCGTAACGTCGCACAACGATCCCGCGATCGGCATGACAACCGGTCAGTTTACGAGTATGTTCACATACCTCATGCAGATGATGATGAACCTGATGATGCTGTCGATGATCTTCATGATGATCGTGATCTCGCGTTCGTCTGTCGAAAGGATCGTCGAGGTGCTCAGCGAGGTGCCCGACCTCAAAAACCAGGACGACCCCGTTATGGAGGTCAAAGACGGCTCCGTTAAATTTGAGGGCGTATCGTTCAGCTACAACGGCAGCGACAAGTATTGCTTGTCAGACGTTGATCTCGAAATCAAGTCGGGCGAAACGATCGGAGTTATCGGCGGCACAGGCTCGAGCAAATCGACGATCGTTCAGCTTATCCCCCGTCTTTACGACGCGACTAAAGGACGTGTGCTCGTGGGCGGCGTGGACGTGCGCAGCTACGATATCGAGACGCTCAGAAACGAGGTCGCGATGGTTCTGCAGAAGAACGTGCTGTTCTCGGGAACTATCAAGGAAAATCTCCGCTGGGGCGACGCAAACGCGACCGACGAGGACATAAAGCGCGTTTGCAGGCTCGCGCAGGCCGATTCGTTCATTGAGAAGTTCCCCGACAAATACGATACATACATCGAACAGGGCGGCACAAACGTTTCGGGCGGTCAGAAGCAGCGTCTGTGTATCGCGCGCGCGCTGCTCAAAAAGCCGAAGATCCTTATTCTCGACGACTCGACGAGCGCTGTCGATACAAAGACAGATTCTCTTATCAGAAAAGCCTTCGCCGAGGAGATACCCGACACTACGAAGTTTATTATCGCGCAGCGAATTTCCTCCGTGCAGGACGCCGACAGGATCATCGTTCTCGACGGCGGAAAGGTCAACGCCTACGGCACGCACGACGAGCTGCTCAAGAGCAACGCGATCTACCGCGAGGTATACACTTCTCAGATGAAAGGCGGTGACGATGATGAGTAAAAAGAAGGACAGAAAAAGACCCGAGACGACGGCAAAGAAGCCCGAGACAGCAAAGGAAAGCAATAAAGCTCCTAAAGAAAACGACCGCAAGGCTCCCGAAAATATGCACGCTATGCCGAAGGTCGATAAGGGTACCGTCAAGCGTCTTATGTCGTACATCTTCGACAACTACAAGGGGCGATTCGTTCTCGTAATAATCTGCATTGTGCTCAGCTCGGTAGTAAACGTGGCAGGCTCGATGTTCCTGAAAACGCTCATCGACTCGTACATCATGCCGCTTGTAAGCGAGGCTGTGGCGACCAATGCTCTGCCCGACTTCACGCCGCTGCTAAGAGCGCTGCTCATAATGGGCGGTATCTACCTTATCGGTATACTTGCAGGCTACTGCTACAATAGGATCATGATATTCATTTCGCAGGGCGTTTTGAAAAGAGTGCGCGACGATATGTTCGCTCATATGCAGACGCTGCCGATACGCTACTTTGACACGCACACTCACGGCGATATCATGAGCTACTACACGAACGACACCGACACGCTGCGTCAGATGATCTCGCAGTCGATACCGAACATGATAAGCTCGGTCATTACGATCGTTTCGGTATTTGCCGCTATGGTCTACACAAGCTGGCAGCTCACTATCGTTGTACTTCTCTTTATCGGAGTTCAGATGTTCGTTGTAAAGCAGGTCGGCGGCAGGAGCGGTAAATACTTTATCTCTCAGCAGAACTCGCTCGGCAAGGTGAACGGCTACATTGAAGAAATGATTACCGGTCAGAAGGTCGTTAAGGTGTTCTGCCACGAAGAAAAGGCTCAGGAGGATTTCGACAAGCTCAACGATGAGCTGTTCTCCGCGTCGTACAACGCAAACCAATTCGCCAATATGCTCATGCCGATAATGGCGAACATCGGCAATCTGCAGTACGCCGTTATCGCGATAGTCGGCGCTCTCATCAGCGTCGCTGCGGGAGGTATACTCACGATAGGTTCTATCGTATCCTTCCTCCAGCTTTCAAAGAGCTTTTCAATGCCTATCGGTCAGGTGTCTCAGCAGCTCAACTCGATCATCATGGCTCTTGCAGGCGCGCAGAGAATATTCTCGCTGCTTGACGAAGAGAGCGAAACTGACGACGGTTATGTAACGCTTGTGAACGCGAAGCGCGACGGTGACAAGCTCGTTGAATGCAGCGAGCGCACGGGTCTCTGGGCGTGGAAGCACCCCCACGAGGACGGCACGGTCACATACACGCAGCTCAAGGGCGACGTTCGCCTGAACGATGTAGATTTCGGCTACAACCCCGACAACATCGTTCTGCACAACGTAGGTCTTTACGCCGAGCCGGGACAGAAGGTCGCATTTGTCGGAGCTACGGGCGCGGGTAAAACGACGATAACGAACCTTATCAACAGATTTTACGACATCGCCGACGGAAAGATACGCTACGACGGCATAAACATCAACAAGATCAAAAAGTCCGACCTGCGCCGCTCGCTTGGCGTTGTTTTACAGGATACGAACCTCTTCACGGGAACGATCATGGACAATATACGCTACGGTAAGCTCGACGCTACCGACGAGGAGTGTATCGCAGCCGCAAAGCTTGCGAACGCCCACAGCTTTATCTCGCGTCTGCCCGACGGGTACGACACGATGATCGACGGCACGGGCGGCAGCCTGTCACAGGGTCAGCGTCAGTTGCTTTCGATCGCGCGCGCAGCCGTTGCCGACCCGCCCGTAATGATACTCGACGAAGCCACCTCCTCTATCGACACGCGCACAGAAGCGCTGGTGTCAAAGGGCATGGATTCGCTCATGAAGGGCAGAACGGTATTCGTCATCGCTCACAGGCTCTCAACTGTCCGCAACTCCGACGTTATCATGGTGCTTGAGCTTGGCAGGATAATCGAGCGCGGCAGCCATAAGGAGCTCATTGATAAGCACGGTAAATACTACCAGCTCTACACAGGCGCATTCGAGCTTGAATAATACTCACAAACAAAAAAGGAAACTTCCGCTGTGACAGTTTCCTTTTTATTTGTATTATTCCTGAATCCGTGAAACTCAGCAAGCTGCAAAACGATGTACAAGTCCCAAAAAGGCATTCGCCCATGCATTACTTCTGCTGATAGAAA
>OMPZ01000284.1 GCA_900313125.1 uncultured Eubacteriales bacterium
AGGCGCAGGAAGCTCTCGATAAATTCAGCGGCGACCTTCTCGACGCAATGATCTACGTTGAGCGCACCTACGTCAAGGCTGCAAAGCCGGCACAGAACACACAGACAGCACAGCAGAGCGCACAGACGGCTCAGCCCGATATGGGCGCCGCGCCGCAGCCGGAATACACCGCGCAGCAGACAGAGCAGACACCAGGCTGTGATATCGGCGCAGCGGCGGCAAAGGCGTGGAGCGTCCTCTCGCAGAACTGGCTCGTTTTGAGCCGCGAGGGCAAGGAGCTTGCTTCGCTGCCGATGTACATTGTGCTGCTCGTGCTGCTCGTCCGCTTTGACATTGCGCTTCTCGCAGCCATCTGCGCAATGTTCTTCGGTGTAAGCTACCGCGTAAAGGGCGAAAAGCTCGGCAAAATGAAAGTGAATTTCGTTCTCGACACGGTTTACGCAATGGTACAGAATCTCAAGTCCACGCTTTCGGGTGTGAAATAATAAACGACAAACATCCCCGGCAGGGCAACCGCTCTGCCGGTCTTGTTTTATAGTTTGAAAATATTGTAATACGGATTAGTTTTGTGTATAATTAAAGAAAAGGCTTTTGAAGGGAGCACAGGTCATGCAAAAAATACTTATTGTCGAGGACGAAGAAAAGATCGCGCGTTTCGTAGAGCTGGAGCTAAAGCACGAGGGCTACGCCGTAACAAAGGCGTTCGACGGGCGGGAAGGTCTGGAGCTTGCCGAAAGCGGTCAGTTCGACCTGATACTTCTCGATATAATGCTGCCGGGGCTGAGCGGCACCGAGATACTAAGAAGAGTCCGCAGGGAGTCGGACGTTCCCATAATCATGCTGACAGCAAGAGATGCCGTAATGGACAAGGTGTCGGGTCTCGATATGGGCGCGAACGATTATATAACAAAGCCGTTCGCCATCGAAGAGCTGCTCGCAAGGATACGCGTTACGCTGCGGAATCACGTCTCACAGCAGGAAAGCGCGCCCGAGGTGCTTCACTGCATGGGTATCACTCTCGACAGCGAGCGGTTCAAGGTCACATACAACGGCGTGCCCGTCGAGCTTACCGCGAAGGAATTTGCCATGCTCGAAATGCTCGTAAGGAATAAAAATATCGTAATGTCGCGAAATACGCTGCTCGAAAATATCTGGGGCTACGACTACGCCGGCGAGACGAACGTTGTCGATGTGTACGTCAGATATCTCAGGCAAAAGCTCGATCAGCGTTTCGGCGTAAAGCTCATCACGACCGTCAGAGGTGTGGGATATGTCATCAAAGAAGAAGGCTGACGCTAAAAACAAAAAAGCCGTCGTTGAGCCTAAAAAGAAAAAGCCGGAAAAAAACGTTAGTCCGAAGGTGTCTTTACCGACAAGGATAAAGAAAAAGCTCAAGCGTCCGGGCAGCTTTTCGATAGCGTTCCAGCTCAGCGCGGAGCAGCTCGCAGTACGCGCGCTGCTGTGCGTAATCGCCGATATCGTCTGCGCCGTTCTCGCGTTTTTCGCGCTGCTTTACAATACCGAAATGGAGCTTCTCGGCAGGTTCACTTGGTTTCGCAGCGTTTCCTTCGGTTTTACGGGCGGCAGCGGCGTCAAAGAGCTGCTGCGCTCCGCGGTCATTCGCGTTGACAACGGTACTGTAAAAGAGACCGTAAGCGTCGGCAACTACGCGCTGTTTTTCTTTGTCGCGCTGATCGCCTTAGTTGCGGCGGAGTTCATCTTCATGATAATCTCGTGCGTCGTTATTCCCGGCAGGACTTACGAACGCCTGAAGCCGCTCTACAACATGACCGAAGCGGCGCAGGCTCTCAAAAATATCGACATCACAAGCGCAGACGGCGCGGACGACGGCGATTTTGAGATACACACAGGAAAAGAGGAGCTTGCCGGACTTGAGGACGCCGTAAACGACCTTCTGCGCCGCGCGCGCAGCTCGTATCAGAGCCAGATACGCTTTGTATCCGACGCGTCGCACGAGCTGAGAACGCCGATCGCCGTTATACAGGGCTACGCGAATATGCTCGACCGATGGGGCAGAGAGGACAAGGAGATACTCGACGAGTCGATCGAGTCGATAAAAAGCGAAGCGGAAAATATGAACCGCCTTGTGCAGAACCTGCTTTTCCTTGCCCGCGGCGACAGCGGACGCGCCGTGATACGCTTTGAAAAGCTCGACGTCAACCGCCTGATCTGCGATATTTACGAGGAATTTGTGATGATCGACAAGGATCACGAGTTCCAGCTCGATCTTCGCGCGGACGTGAGCGCAGTCGCCGATATGTCGCTGATAAAGCAATGCTTAAGGATACTTGTTGACAACGCGATAAAGTATTCTCCCGAGGGCACCGACATCATACTCAGGCTGCAAAAGCGCGACGAAAAATTCTACTCGATCGACGTTCAGGACTACGGCATAGGCATAAAGCCCGACGAGATCGGGAAGATATTCGAGCGGTTCTACCGCAGCGACCCCGCGCGAAATCGGTCGAACGGCGGCTACGGTCTGGGCTTGTCGATCGCGAAGTGGATAGCCGACAAGCACGGCGGGTATTTTGAAGTCCTCAGCTACGAAAAACTCGGCACGAGGATATCGCTCGTACTGCCGTATGAGCGTGATGACGAGGTAATGAAAAGCTAAAGATGGATCGTGTTTGGCTGTAGGCGGTAGATTCTTTTTTATTAAAATATTATTTTAGAGCTTTACAAAAAGTAGGCACGTCGGACGTGCCGGTGCGGGTCTCCGGTCGCCAAGCGGCGACGGGCAATACGCGCACATAGTTTTACGAAAGCTACAATTTTGTGCCCGCGCCAAACTGTATCCCTAAGGACGGTCAGCGGTGGAGACCTCTGCGCAGCAGAGGCGCCCGAAGGAAGTGCCCTTGGGGTACACCGACCGAGCCGGCAGGCGA
>OMPZ01000279.1 GCA_900313125.1 uncultured Eubacteriales bacterium
GCAGGCGAGACTATACTGTCGTATTTCAAGCCCGATGACGCAGCACACGGGAAATTAGACCGAAAAGATTTAAAGTGTTTTATTGAATATTAGTATTAGCTGCTGCATTAATAATATGGAATCAAAATAAAATGAGCAGAACGGAGATCCGCTCTGCTCACATTGTTTATTATGTTCAGAAAACAAATTCACGATCAATCGAAGAACTTCTCGTGGATAGCCTTTACTGCGTTGTCTGCGTCGTCCTCGTCGATAAGAACGGACACCTTGATCTCACTTGTAGAGATCATCTGAATGTTGATCTGAGCGTCGAAGAGCGCCACGAACATCTTCGTTGCAACGCCTGCGTGGCTCTCCATGCCTGCGCCTACGATCGAGATCTTTGCAACGTGCGTATCTGCCTTGACCTCTTTAACACCGAGCGGAAGGAGATAATCCTTGAGGATCTTCTCTACCTCTTCTGCGTTGTCCTTAGCTACGGTGAAGGTGATATCCTTCGTGCCGTCTCTGCCGACCGACTGGAGAATGATATCTACGTTGATGTTCGCTGCCGAAACCTTCGAGAACACCTTGAACGCGAGACCGGGTCTGTCGGGCAGACCGATGATCGAAACTCTTGCTACCTCTTTATCCTTAGCGACGCCGCTGATTAACATTTTCTCCACTTTGGTTGCCTCCTTAACTATCGTACCCGGCTCTCTCTCCAAGCTTGAAAGAACCTCTAATTCAATGTTGTATTTTTTAGCCATTTCTACCGAACGGTTGTTGAGAACCTGTGCGCCGAGCGTTGCAAGCTCGAGCATCTCGTCATAAGAGATCTCTTCAAGCTTCTTTGCGTTCGGTACCTTTCTCGGGTCTGCCGTGTAAACGCCCTTTACGTCTGTGAAGATCGGGCACATATCTGCGTGCATAGCCGCTGCGATAGCAACTGCGCTCGTGTCGGAGCCGCCTCTTCCGAGCGTGGTCAGGTCGTCGTACTTGTTGAGACCCTGGAAGCCTGCAACTACAACGATGTTCTTCTTGTCAAGCTCCTTGCGGATCCTCTCGGGAACTACTCTCTTTATTCTTGCCTTTGTGTATGCAGACGAGGTCTGGAATCCTGCCTGCCAGCCGAGAAGAGAAACTACGGGGTAGCCGAGCTTCTCGATAGCCATTGCAAGAAGGGAGATCGAGATCTGCTCGCCCGACGCCAAAAGCATATCCATTTCGCGCTTTGACGCATGGGGATTTATCTCGTTCGCCTTTTCGATGAGGTCATCGGTCGTGTCGCCCTGAGCGGAAACTACAACAACGACGTCGTTGCCCTGCTTGTAGGTATCGGTGACAATGCTCGCAACATTGAGAACTCTCTCCGCGTTAGCAACGGAGCTGCCGCCGAATTTCTGAACTATTAAGCCCATTTTCAAAACTCCTTTTTGACCGAACGGTTTTCCGCCCGGAAGAATAACTAATTATAATATTATACTAATCCTTGATAGAAAGGTTTAGTATTATGCCAAAGCTTACTCCAGCACTATCTTAGCCCCGTGGGGGTCTGCCTTGAGGGTGAGAAATCTCCAGCCCTCCACACCCCTTGACTCAAGGTGAGACACGGCGTATTTATTGAACTGCTCTTCGAGCGTATCGTCTATTATCGCTATTATCGAGGGACCCGCGCCGCTTATGTAGGTGCCGTACGAGCCGAGCTCGTAGCTCATTCTGAAAACGGTATCAAAGCCGCTGATGAACTTTTTCCTGTACGGCTGGTGCAGGCTGTCCTGGACCGCTACACGCAGATTGTCAAGGCTGCCCGAGAAAAGCGCCGCAGTCATCAGCGACGAACGCGACAGGTTATACACGGCGTTCTCGCGCGTATAGCTGTCGGGAAGAGCCTTCCTCGCCACCTCGGTCTTTAGCTCGAACGGCGGGATAAACACGCCGAAACGAATGTGCTCAGCCACGGGAACGCTCACGCTGTAAACGCGTCCGTTCTCCATCGCGGCGGTAACGAGCCCTCCGAGGAGC
Organism: uncultured Eubacteriales bacterium; assembly: GCA_900313125.1. Lineage (GTDB taxonomy): Bacteria > Bacillota > Clostridia > Oscillospirales > Acutalibacteraceae > RUG592. The sequence goes on from OMPZ01000279.1 coordinate 2,005, forward strand.
GCAGGCGTCGTGTTGTCGGGGTGCCCCTCTATCTTGCAGGCGAGGTTTACAAGCTCGTGTTTTGACAGCGGCGAGCCGAGAAAACGGTTCGCGCCGATAAGCCCCGCGGCGATACACGCCGACGAACTGCCGAGCCCCCTCGTCATGGGAATGTTGTTTTCCTGCACTATGCGAAGTCCGGGCAGCTTTTTGCCGCATTCCGCGTACAGTCTCTGCGCCGACCAGTAAATGAGGTTGCTTTCGTCGGTCGGCACCTCTATCTCGTCCTTTGAGGAGATACTGATAACGTCGTCCTCCTCCATGTGGACGTAATTGTACAGGTCGAGCGCGATGCCGAGACTGTCAAAGCCGGAGCCGATGTTCGCGCTCGTTGCCGGTATCTGTATTTTTATCATATTTTAGCCACTCTCATAGTAGACTTGACGTCCGCCGACTTTGCAAATTCACCGCACTTAGCCGTGAAATCGGCGAAGCTGAGCTCGGGCGTTACAAACGCAAGCTCGCCGTCCTCAGCGCCGTTCATCGCGATCCTTTCGCATTCGCCGAAGATCTCGTTTGCCTTTGCGAACGCCGCGCTGCTGTCATCGCCATTTGCAAGGACGTACATAGCGTTTACATACGTCTCATACGGGAGAACGTTGCTGCCGTCTCCGTCCTTCCAGATTATGTTCCTTCGCTTGTCCTTGTGAAGAACGCAGTCCATAACGTCGGCAACAACTGCGCTTGCCGTGGGCAGTTTGCCTGCGCCCCTGCCGTAGAAGCCGATCGTGCCGGAGCTGTCGCCGCGAACGAGAAGCTCGTTGTAAACGCCGTCAACGTTTGAAAGCTGACAGTCAGAGCTTACGAACATCGGAGCTACGATGATCTCCTGTTTGTCGCCGTTCTTTCTGGCGGACGCAATGAGCTTTACGGCGCCGCCCCATGCCTGAGCGTACTCAACATCCTTGAGCGTTACCTTTGTAATACCCTCGGTGTGGACGTTCTCGGGATAAACGTGCGTACCGTAAACAAGAGCTGCAAGAATACAGATCTTGCGGCAGGCGTCGTGACCCTCGATATCCGCCGCGGGATTTCTCTCCGCGTAGCCCTTCTCCTGAGCGAGCGCGAGTGCTTCCTCAAACGCCATATTGTCGTTTATCATCTTGTTGAGGATAAAGTTTGTCGTGCCATTGAGGATACCGTTTATCTTCTCGATCTCGTTTGCCGCAAGGCACTGATGCAGCGGTCTGATGATCGGGATAGCTCCGCCGACGCTTGCCTCAAAGAGGAAATTCACGTTCTTCTCTTCGGCTATCGCGAGCAGCTCCGCGCCCTTGGCTGCAACGAGCTCCTTGTTCGACGTAACGACGCTCTTGCCTGCCGAAAGGCTCTGCTTAACGAAATCGTAAGCCGGCTTGAGACCGCCCATGACCTCGACTACGATGTCGATCTCGTCATCGGAAATGATATCGTTGAAATCCTTCGTGAAACGATCTGCGATAGGGCTGTCGGGGAAATCGCGAAGATCGAGGACCTTCTTTATGTAAACTTCCTCCCCCAGCTTTTTTGCGATCTGCTCGGCATGTTTAAGCAAAATTTCGGTAACGCCGCCGCCGACAACGCCGTGACCCATTACAGCTACTTGTATCATTGTGACTATACCCCTAACTATACTAAAGGAAACGCGCCGCGCATCGTCGATTTAACGCAGTAAATCAAAGGCTGCGCAGCTTGCCGCCTTTTCCTAAAATTAATCGTCTTTATTCTACCACAAATCCTGTAAAAATACAAATAAATATTACAAATTATTCGCGTGTTTCCTGAATTTTGATAAATATTTTGCATTATTTAAAGGCGGCGGCGAAATTTTTGTATTATTTTTTGTTTTGTTCTTGTGTAATGTTGTTTTTTATAGTATAATTTTCTCATATTATACTTGGAGGAAGCATTATGGGGTTCATTATTATTTCTATTCTTTTCATTGCTCCGGTTCTTAATTGCCTTCGCGACTTTAAAGCAGGAACGATAAAGAAGCATAAATTTCTCAGGATCACCGGTTCCGTATTTTTACTATTGTTTTTGTCGATCCATGCTGTCGGTCTGATATACTCGGATCCTTTTCAATCTGCTCTTGGCTACAAGAAGATCGATGATTGCTACGCCGTAGAATACGACGGTACGACGTGTGGTTACAACTGTTTTTCTGAAACAACTATCGACGATTTCTCCGTCCGTGGGTATTTTATACGCTATATAGACGATAATTATATATGTGCACTTACGACTCGCTCCAATATGAATCAAAATTTCATTTCATCGCTTTCCAACAATAATATTGCTCGTAATTTACCGGTTTTCTTCAC
>OMPZ01000277.1 GCA_900313125.1 uncultured Eubacteriales bacterium
GAGAAGAAGGCTCAGCTCGAAGCTCTCAGCGAGGAGATCGTCATTCAGGAGGTCAAAAACGACGAAATGAAGCAAGTCAACGAATACGACGATTCGGAGAATGACGCGTATATCGAGCGTGTCGCACGCGAGGAGTTTGACTACTCAAAGCAGGGCGAGCGCGTTTTCATTAATGTTGCGGGCGAGTGAATTTGACGGCGGATCAATCATTACAGAGAGCCGAAAGGTTAGTTGGGTGAGTATTGAAGGGGAGCAAGTTATTGTATGCAGATTGAAGTTGGGAGTATTTTAGAAGGCAAGGTCACCGGGATTACGAAATTCGGTGCTTTTGTAGACCTGCCTGAGGGCAAGTCCGGCATGGTGCACATTTCGGAGATATCCAACACTTATGTTGAGAACGTGTCTGATTTTCTGACAATGGGTCAGGAGGTCAAGGTGAAGGTAATCAACATAAACGAGAACGGCAAGATCGGTCTCTCTATCAAAAAGCTTGCCGAAAACGGTGACAGCAAGCCGAGCGGTGAGCGCAGAGAGCGCGGTCACGGCGGACGCTGTGACAAACGTCCGAACCAGCGCCGTGACGACAGACCTCAGCGCAGCGAGAGAAATTCCCAGTCGAGTATGAAAAGCGCAAATGCACCCGGAGATTTCGTATGGCAGAAGTCTGCCGGCCCCTCGTCCTTCGAGGATATGATGACAAAGTTCAAGCAGCAGAGCGACGAGAAAATGTCCTCGCTCAAAAAGAACGGCGACATCGCGCCGAGGAGACCGAGAAGAAAGTAATACATAAAAAATAAGCGCAGTCGGAAGCTATCCGGCTGCGCTTTTGTGTTGTTAAAACCTTACATAAATGCTACGGCGTATATCAAGAGTGCTGTTATCGCAAGGAAGCATATACCCAGAGCGAGCGACGCGCCAACGTCCTTGTATTCGACAAGACCGCCTTTCTTTTTATCGGCGAGCAGAGTCTCGAACTTGCCCTTTTTTGGCGGTTCCTCGCGTCCTAATTTGCTTTGCACCGTGTGTTCAAAGCCGCCGAGGTCGTATTTATAAATGGGGTAGTAGGTGTATCGGACAGTCTCATTGTGCCGTTTCGCTTTCCTGACGATGTCGGCGATCTCTGCGCGTACCTTCGTCACTCTCGATCCTCTCAAATGGCGGAAGGCGTTGACCGAATAGACGATAAACCCGACCCCGAACGACGCGAACGCCAAGGCAAGCACCACAGCGATAGCTTCGGCTGTGTGGGCTATGATGATACCGCCAAGCTGTGTCAGGCGAAAGAAAAGGTTGAGCAGCAAAAACAGCACGCCGACCGAAAACGCCGTTATGGAATGTGCGCGCAGCACGCTCCTGATATCGCGCTTGCGAAAAACAAGATCTCTCCTCGGGTAGTAGTAGCAGTTGAGAACCTGCCCCTTCTGGCAGAATGTGCTCGTCTCGATCACGGCGCTGCGGTAATTTCCGTCAAGCTCAAAGTCGATCTCCGTTTCCCAGTACTCCCTTATCAGGTAGCCGTCCTCACGCGCGCTGATCTTTTGGCTCGAGCTTACGCTGCAGCTAACATTCCTGCACGAATGAAAAACGGTCAGCACCGAAACGATCTCAAAAAAGACCAGCAAAAAGCTTGCCACCATGATAATAGTTGAAATTATCATAATGATAATGCTCCTTACTCAATATTGTAATCTATCGAAAGAGTTTTCAGCGACGGCTTTAGCTGCCGCGTTGAAACGCCCGCCGACGCGAGCATTCTCCTCGATGTGCGCGTACTCGGCGTATTGGCGTATTTATCGGAGAGGAAAACTACCTCCTTGATCCCCGACTGAATTATCGCCTTTGCGCACTCATTGCAGGGGAATAGCGACACATAAAGCCGCGCACCTCTCAGGCTGCGCCCCGTTGCGTTGAGGATCGTATTCAGCTCCGCGTGTACGACGTACTGATACTTCGTGTCAGCGCCCTCGCGCGCCCATGAATACTCGTCGTCCGAGCAGCCTATGGGCAGCCCGTTGTACCCGGTCGAGATAATGATATTGTTATCATCAACGATACACGCGCCGACCTGAGTATTGGGGTCTTTGCTTCGCTTGGCAGCGAGCAGGGCAACGCCCATGAAATACTCGTCCCATGAGATATAGTCAGTTCTTTTCATAAGTCACACTCCCTAAAAGGATAGTATACCTTCAACCGGCCGCACAGCCATAAAAACCGTAAATGCAAGCGTGGCGATTACCGAGCAGGCTGCGCCGACGTAAAATCGTTTCGCCGTTTTCAGAAGACTCTCGTCTTTTGTTTTCTCAAAGTGATCCATTTTATCGCGGTACAGCATAAAAAGCTGAATATCGGCGATCAATAATAAAGCGAAAATAAACACCGATATCATTTGTCGATCTCCCCGATCAAAGCTCTTCGCCGTTCTCTATAGCCGCTATCTGAGCGATACGGCGCTCGTGGCGGCCGCCCTCAAATTCCGTATTGAGAAAGATATCGGTGAACTTAACGGCCTGCTCGGGCGTGATAACTCTGCCGCCCATAGCGAGGATATTCGCGTCGTTGTGGCGTCTTGTCATCTCGGCGCAGAACTCGTTCGTAACAACGGCGGCTCTGATGCCCTTGACCTTATTAGCGGCGATCGAAATGCCGATGCCCGTGCCGCAGCAGAGAACGCCCTTGTCGAACTCGCCTGAAGCTACGCCGTCAGCTACCTTCTTAGCGTAGATCGCGTAATCTACCGACTCCTCCGAGTAGCAGCCGAAGTCCTTGTACTCGATGCCGTTTTCCTCAAAATACTTGATGATAGCCGTCTTAAGGCAGAATCCGCCGTGATCGGCTCCTATTGCTATTTTCATGATCGTACCTCCTGAATTTGGATATTTATAAATATGGCGCGAATACAAGCGCTGTCAGGCGATTGTATCTGCGGCAGTATTGTTTGACTTATTCTTTGCGATAAGCTCTCTCTGCGCCTGAGGAAGTCTCAGGTACTGCGGCATGAGCTTGTCGGGGTCGGTCGTTTTGCCTTCCCGAATAAGCTTCTCGGCGGCAAACGCCGTTGATGACGCGCGCTGATAACGCACATTTTCAGCCGCGATATGAAGGTCGCAGGCGATACCCTGCATTTTCGAGAAACAAAGCTTAGCTCCGTCGCCGACAAGAACGACTTTTTTGCCGATCGTTTCAAGCTCCTTTGAAAGCTCGTCGATAGTCAGCGCGCGGTCGTCGCAGAGCCGAACGGGTATATTGCCCGAAACGTCGAACAGCGCGTTATACACCTGATTGCAGCGTGCGTCCATAACGCAGCAGACGGCCGTGCCTGGCTCGCTCAGGTTATACGCCATAGCTTCAAGCGTAGATACGGCAGCGCATGGCTTGCCGAGCGCATACGCCATACCCTTTATGGCGGCGATGCCGATACGCAGCCCGGTAAACGAGCCGGGACCTGTATTTACAGCGAAATAATCTATATCGGCAAGCTCAAGATGCACGCTGCGGAGAACAGCGTCTGTCATCGGCATGAGCGTTTCGCTGTGCGTAAGCATTGTATTGATGAAAAATTCACCCTTTATCTCGCCGTCCTCGGTAACTGCGACCGAAGCGGCTTTTGCCGAAGTGTCGATTGCGAGTATTTTCATATATTCAGCCCCTCGATCTCAAAGATCCTTTCTGTCTCGCTCTCGCCGGGCTTGATATCAATTCTGACAAAGCCCTCGGGAAGAGCGTTCTCGATATTTTCGCTCCACTCAATAATTATCACGCCCGTATCAAGGTAATCGAAAAAGCCCGTGGAATAGAGATCCCCCCAGCTTGTGATCCTGTACATATCGAAGTGATAGATATTGAATTTAGCCTTATATTCGTTGACGATAGCAAATGTCGGACTGGAAACGTCGTCCTCGCTGCCGAGAGCCTGAGCTACGGCGCGCGTCAGCGTAGTTTTACCCATTCCGAGACCGCCGAAAAAGGCGATGACCTCTCTGCCCGTGAGCGCGTCGGCGATGCGTTTGCCGAGCTGTTCGGTCTCCTTCGTATCGTTTGTTTTGATTACTGTCATAGCAGCCTCTTTCCCCGGGGATAACATTTTTGAAAATACCCCCACCTAACAGATTATAACACACTTCCCAAATAATTTCAACACTCATCGGCGGCGCCCAAGCGGGCGCGGGCAATTGCGCGGTTTTAGTTTGATTAAGGCGCGACTTCTTCGCCGCGCGGCTCGGCGCGTCCAACGCGCCTACTTTGTTTTGAATGCGTAGCAGATGTTGTTATACTGATAAATCTCGGCGGGATTTGCCTGTGTACGTTCGGGCACCGACCGACGCGGCAGCGGAGACCCGCGCGGCGATAAAGTTGTGTTTTAAACTAACTACAACCGCGTAATTGAAAATAAATGTTGATCCGCTCTCTTGCTTTTTTTAATAAATAATGATAAAATATTGTTAGAATAATACTATCGAAATAGTGAATTATATGCGAGGGGAGAGGACGTTTTGAAAAACCCTGTTGCTATAGGCGCGGATTGTGCGGTAATACATTTCATTGTTGAAATAACAACGTTTTATATTTTATATACCTATATCGACAGCGAAATACTCCTCCTGCTGCCGCTGCTTTATGATTTTCTTGCCTTTGTACCACAGGGAATATTCGGTATGCTAAACGATCTGGGTATAAAGGTGAATTTTTCGATAGTGGGAGCAGCTTTAATGCTCATAGCGCTGCTGTCGCTTTATTTTGGGCTGAATCCTTATTTTGTTGTTACTGTTCTCGGTATCGGCAATGCGATGGTACACGTTCACGCTGCCGAGGTCACTCTCAGAGTATCAAACGGAAAAATGACGCCGAGCGCGCTTTTCGTTTCAGGCGGTTCGTTTGGTCTTATTCTCGGCAGGATAATGGGTGTGAATCGTGTATCGGTGATCTATGTACTGACTATTCAATTGCTGATGTTCCTGGCGATATTATTGCTGCCGAAAATTAGTGTATTGCTTCAAGGAAAGAAGGCTGTGGGCTACGATTATGCGAATAGTGATCTCAAGGACCCTATATTGATAGCGCTCGCGACGATCGTTGTGGCTGTAAGAGCGTTTATGGGTTACGGTATACCGACCTCGTGGAATAAGACAATGCTTCAAACGGTTATTTTATTCTGCTGTATGGGAGTAGGGAAAGCTTTGGGCGGAGTGCTTATCGACAAAGTTGGAATACGAAAAACAGTCTTTATCAGTACGCTGGTCTCTATGCCGTTTTTACTTTTCGGTGATGATCTGATGATGGTATCGCTTATCGGCGTAATGTTTTTTAGTATGACGATGGCAGTTACACTCGCGCTGCTTGTGTCTGTGCTGCCTGAATATCCGGGCGCTGCGTTCGGTTTTACGACAGTAGGTCTGTTTCTCGGCAGTTGTGTCAGCTTTATGCTGAGGTTTGATTCGTTTCTTGCGAATGCTGCCATAGTTATCGTTTTTACTGTGATGAGCTACATTATACTGCGTCTGATCTGCAAAAGGGGATCGAACGAA
>OMPZ01000276.1 GCA_900313125.1 uncultured Eubacteriales bacterium
AACTGTCGTCAGGAGATGATACGGGAGCTTAGCTCAGCTGGGAGAGCATCTGCCTTACAAGCAGAGGGTCATAGGTTCGAGCCCTATAGTTCCCACCAACCTCACCGCGTAACAGCGGTGAGGTTTTTTGTTGTGTAATAATCTCCCCCGCTTTTCAATAAAATATAGTATTGATCTTATGGGAGTGTGGGCGCATGGGGATCGCATGGATATTATCGGCAGCGGTCGGGCTTTCGGCTGACGCTTTTACTGTCGCCGTCTGCAAGGGTATCGGAATGAAACGCTGTAACGTCCGCTACGCGCTTGCTGTGGCGGCTTTTTTCGGCGGCTTTCAGGCATTGATGCCGGTGGCAGGCTGGCTTTTGGGCTCGGCGCTTTCGATATACATATCGAGCGTAGACCATTGGATAGCGTTTTTTCTGCTGACCTTTATCGGCGCAAAGATGATACGCGGCGCGCACGTCGGCGGCAGCGAGGTCGTGATAAGCTCCTCGCCCGATTACGCCGAGCTTTTCGGGCTTGCCGTGGCTACGAGCATCGACGCGCTCGCAGTCGGCGTTACGTTCGCCTTTTTGAAGGTGAACATCTTCACGGCAGCCGCGCTTATAGGCACCGTGACGTTCGCGCTGTCTTTTCTCGGCGTTGCTGCCGGGGCGCGTTTTGGCAGCAGATTTGATGAAAAGCTCCCTGCCGCCGGCGGCTGCGTTCTGATCGCCCTCGGGATAAAAATACTGCTGTCGGGGCTTTTTGCGGCGTAAAAGCTTTGCTATATACAGTAAAAACCGTGAAAAATATATAAAATTGTAAATTTTTCGTGACCTACAGTCAATATTGACATAGATCGACACATACAAACTCTGTGAGCTTGATACGCAGTATTATGATATTTTAGCAATCATTCACTAATTATTGCTTTTTAACTGCGTATTATTATTGACAATCATAATTATATGTGTTCGTTAAAATAAGCAATTTCTCGCAATAAACCTGTACAAAAGATTTATATGAAAAAATTTATATATTCATAATTATTATTTCTTCTCGGAGTTGACATTTCAGCTTTTTTATAGTATAATTATTTAAAGATATACTATAGATATCTGTATCGGTTTTGGGTCGAACGACTTCATGAGGTGTTCCGGGGCGCTGTTGCCTATGCCTGCGGCGACCGGCTTTCGGAAATGCTCTCAGTTCAAAACCGATTTTATGATATATACTGATTGTGGAGAAGGAAAAAGACTATGGGTATTTCAGAAAATCTCAAGAAGGGCACTTCTGAGCTGCTTATCCTCTATCTGCTCAAGAGCCAGGATATGTACGGCTACCAGATCGCCCACGAACTCAAGACACGCAGCGATGACGAGTTTGTTATGCCGGAGGGCTCTCTCTACCCCACGCTTTACAGGCTTATTGAAAAAGGTGTGGTTTCCGACAGAATGGAGATCGTCGGAAAGAGACTTCGCAAGTACTATCACCTCGAGCCTAAGGGCGTTGAGTATCTTGACTCCATCACCGAAGAATACAAACGTATAAACGAGGGTATTCGTAAGGTGCTGGACGGACTGCAGGCACAGGATACGCCGGAGAAATAAACTCGAACTCAAGTTCAGTTCACCAGACCTGTAAAGGAGCGATGGGACTCACGTCTTATCGCTCCTTTATTTTTTTATAAATAAATTCCGCGGAGCACTTCAAGGTCGAAACGCTCCGCGGTTTTTCATTATTACTTCGGCAATTAAATAATCGCAAACCAGTAATTTGTTTCTTAATCAGAGATACTTTGCGGGGGCTTTCCGGTCGCCCCCGCGCCCCTTCGGTTACAAAATAATATATTAATACTTTGCTTTATTTAGTCGCCGTATTAAAAATTATTCCTTTATCTCGTCGAGGAACTCGCGTATTCTCTTGAGCGCCTCTTTGATGTGAGCTACCGAATACGAATACGACACGCGCACAAAGCCCTCGCCGCTTTCGCCGAACGCATTGCCCGGCACTACTGCCACGCTCTTCGAGAAGAGCAGCTTTTCGGCGAACTCCTCGCTTGAAAGCCCCGTAGACTTGATGCACGGAAAAACGTAGAACGCGCCGAGCGGCTCAAAGCAGGTGAGCCCCATGTCGTTGAACGCCTTGACGATAAGTCTGCGGCGCATATCGTACTGCTCGCGCATGTGCTCTATATCGGCGTCGCCGTTTTTGAGAGCTTCGATCGCAGCGTACTGCGCCGTTGTGGGCGCGCTCATGATGCCGTACTGGTGCAGCTTTGTCATCTGAGCGATTATATCCGCCGGGCCGAGCGCGTAGCCCAGACGCCAGCCTGTCATGGCGTATGTCTTTGAAAAGCCGCTGACTACCACGGTGCGCTCGCTCATGCCCTCGATAGACGCGAACGAAACGGGCTTTGCGCCGCCGTAGGAAAGCTCGGCGTAGATCTCGTCGGAAAGGACGAGCAGATCGTGCTTTTCGATGACCTTTGCGATAGCTTCGTAGTCCTCCTTGCTCATAGACGCGCCCGTCGGGTTGTTCGGGTACGGGAGAATGAGCAGCTTTGTTTTATCCGTGACCTTTTCCTCTATCTCCTCGGGAGTCAGGCGGAAGTCGTTCTCCGCCTTCGTCTCGATTATCACGGGCTTGCCGTCCGCCATTGTCGCGAGCGGCTCGTAACACACGAACGAAGGCTCGGGGATAAGAACCTCGTCGCCCTCCTCGAGAATGCATCTCATAGCCGCGTCGATAGCCTCCGAACCGCCGACCGTTACGAGAACGTCGGTGTCGGGCGAATACTCAACGTCAAAGCGGCGCTTGAAGTATGTGCATATCTCCTCTCGAAGAGCGGTGAAGCCCCTGTTCGGCGAGTAGAACGTCTTGCCCTTTTCGAGCGACTCGATACCTGCCTGACGGATATGCCACGGTGTTTTGAAGTCGGGCTCGCCCACGCTCAGCGAGATGACGTTCTCCATCTCGCTTGCGATGTCGAAGAACTTTCTGATACCCGACGGCTTCGTGTTCTTTATCTTACTGTTGAGAAATCTGTCGTAGTCCATTATACCATACATTCCCTTTCGTCTTTATCTGAGGTAAGATTCTGCATATCGGTCATGTTTGACTTGTACTTGGTGAGGATAAAATGGGTATCGGCAGAGAGTACGGAGTCAAGCGGAGAAAGCCGCCTTGCCACGAACATTGCGATGTCCTGGATAGTTTCGCCCTTTACGAATACCGCAAGGTCGTAGTCGCCTGCCATAAGGTAAACGCCCTCTACCTCGTCAAACGCCATAATCCTCTCGGCGACCTCGTCAAAGCCCTTGTCGCGCTTGGGGGCTACTCTCAGCTCGATGAGAGCTCTCGCCTCGGAGCCGGGCACCTTCTCCCAGTTGATAAGTGCGTTGTAGGCGCGGATAACTCCGGCGTCCTCAAAGCCCTTTATCTGAGCCCTGATGTCGTCGGCGGTAGTGCCGAGCATTGCGGCGAGCTCCTCGTCGGTGTATCTGCAATTCTCCTGCAAAAGTTCGAGCAAACGGTTTTTCATTTTGATTCTCTCCTTACTGTTTATGAATTTATCGGAAAATGAGTTTTATTTTCCGGATCGTCGGTATGTTTGTTTTCTATCATCGCGGCAAAAGCTGCCGTTTTGTAAGAGCCGCCCTCGTAGCGCACCATGCACACGGCTGCGTAGCCGAGAACGAGCCAGAAAAATTCGACCATAAAGGTCACGTCGTAGATCATCGTCCTTTCAAAGAAGGCGTAAACGCAGTACGCCGCGATGAACGACGCAAGACACGGAAAAATATCGCTGCGGATAGTCGGCTTCACGGAGAATAGGTCTGTGACCATTCTCTTGCCGAGACAGACGGCAAACGCGATGAAAAGGAAAAATCCCACAGCCCCCGCACAGACGAACACGGTGAGGTAGCCGTTGTGAAAGTCGCTGTACTTCATCTTGTTGTCGTTGTATCGGTTGCCGTATTTCGTGATCTCGCCCTTGCCAACGCCGAGTATCGGGTGGTGCTTTATGACGTTGATGCCCTGCTTGAAAAGCTTTATGCGTCCGCTGTCGAGGTTTTTGTTCTGATGCTCAAACGTGATCTTGTTCAGCTCGTCGTCGCTGTCCTCAAAAGCGTTTGAAGATTCCGACGGCGTGCTTATCGTCTGCGTCGCGCTTGTCTGAACGACAGAGCGCACGACGAATACGCCGGCACCGATAACAACGACGAGCGCAAGCAGCGCGGCCGTTTTTCCGACGGTGTAGCCGAGCTTGAGCTCGTGCCCGCCGAAAAGCCTATAGCAAATATATATGATAGTGTAGCAGACTATGATGAGCATAGTCGCGTTTGAATCGGTCAGAAATATCACGGCGAGATTCAGCCCTGCCGAGATAAGTATTATCGCGCGTCTGAGCTTTGTCATCGGCTTGCCGGACGTTTTTTCAAAGAAATCGCCCTGCCACAGGATATGGCAGCAGAACATCGCGCAGAAGGACGTGAACGCCATGAGGTTCGGGTTGAAGTAGATGCCCGTAAATCGGTTCTCGTAAACGACGAGGTAGCCGAAATAGTACGACACGCTCCTGCCCACGCTGTAAAGCGAGATCAGGCTCAGCACGTTTATCACGAACGACAGCCACAGCATTATGCTGCACAAAGCGTATATCTCTTTGTATATCTTTTTTCTGCCCTCGACGTCGAGCGCTTCGGTGTGCAGCCCGTAGAACAGGAAGAATATCAGCGGCATATTCAGTATCATGCCGAGACTCTCCCAGAAGCCGCGGTCATAGCCCTGCACCAGCAGCGTTATGACGTTTGAGACTATAAACGCCGTCAGCCAGCCGTAATAGTTTACATTTTTTATATTAAAAGAATATATATATTTCCTGACGAAAAGCGACAAGCCCCAGAAGAAAATAAAAACTGCCGCCACTATCGCCGGAACACTTATATACCCGATCTGACAAAGGATCAAGTCGATGACGAACGCTATGCGAAACACCGTTGTGTTGTCGCGCAGTTCAGTCTTCCGAACGCTGCTTTGCTCCACCTAATCACCTGCCAATCAAAAGGGCTTTGACGCCCTTTTCGCCGTATCAGAAAAAGACCTTGACCGCCGTCATCAGCATCGTGTATATATCGTAGAACACATTGAATTTTTCGATGTATTCGAGGTTGTATTTCATTTTGACGGGAAGTATCTCTTCAATGTACGCCTTTTCTACATCGTCGGCTTTTTCGAGCAGCTCCTCTTCGTTTCTGAATCTGATGCTCGTCATCG
>OMPZ01000274.1 GCA_900313125.1 uncultured Eubacteriales bacterium
TCGGGAGGAAGTAAAATTAATTGTGCGGCGAAGACTATCGTTTACGATACAGACGGACGGAACCTGCCCGCGGTCGCTTGACCGCCCGGTTTGGAAGGTAAGAAAACAGTTTTAGTTTAGAAGGATAGTCGCCGCAGACATAGCGTTGCGGCGACTATCATAAAACAGGAGGAACATTATGTTTTGGATCTTTATGCTAATAGTTATGATAATCATTGGACTGATCGGCGGTTACAAGAAGGTCGGCGAGGGTTACTCCGCAGGGCGCGGCTTTTTCAAAGGCAGCGACTACGACCTTGACGACTCAGAAAAGGATTTTTCCGATTACGACCCGTGGGAGTACAGGGATATGAGAAAATAAGGTCGGGTGGAATTTATGCGAGAAATGGTAATCAGGTGCATATTTCTTGTGATCCTCATTGTGGGCGTTTTTACTGATATCAAGGAGTACCGCAGAAACGTCCGCCGATACATAGAAACGAACGACGACGCTTATCAAAAATCGGCAAAAAGATGGCGCAGATGCGCGTTCGGTCATGGACTTCCGGTGTTCTGTCTGATCATTTCCGCGATCGGTCACGGGATTATGATGATCTGGCTGTTCGCTGACAGCTTCGTGTGATGCCGTAAAAGCTGCTCATTCAAGTCTTGACAACCACAGTTATCTCGTATATAATAGAGATAAAGAGAGTACCGCGTTAAGTAAGCGGCGCTCCCTCTTTGGTGAAATTTTATTGAAACACCGCCGATGTAGGAGCTCGGCGGTGTTTTCTCGTTATGTAAAAGTATACATAAATGCTACGAGCTATTTGTTACGCCTGTCATCATGGTATTTTACTACCACAACAACAAGAGAGACAACCTGTACAATGGTAACGATCACTTGGCAAATAACCTTCACGATCTCCATAAGCTATCTCCCCCTCTCTTGAAAGGGAGCGTATGCCGCCTACCGCTATGCGCGATACTCTCAGTCATCATTTTACTACAGCTATCGCATTTTGTCAATTTATAAATATGCGTATTTTCCTTGAATTTCTCCCAATACCTTGACACAAGCCCCACCGAGATGATATTATAATAAGTGGCAAAAAATCAGAAAGAACGCCGATTTTTGCAGTATAAAATATCACTCAACCGGGAGGAATTATATATGGCAGAATTTATGACGGGTATGAAGCGCACCTGCTACTGCGGCGAGCTTCGTATTTCCGACGTAGGCAAGGAAGTAACGCTGTTCGGCTGGACGGCTAAGCAGCGCGACCTCGGTCAGCTCGTTTTCATCGACCTTCGCGACAGAACTGGTATCGTTCAGCTTTCGTTCGACGACAGCACCGATAAGGCTGTTTTCGAGAAGGCGCAGAAGGTACGCAGCGAGTATGTGCTCGGCGTTGTCGGCACGGTCATGGAAAGAAGCGCAAAGACAAACAAGATCGCAACGGGCGACGTTGAGGTCAAGGTAACAGAGCTGCGTATTCTCGGCGAGAGCGAAACGCCCCCGTTTGAGATCTCCGACAAGTGTACGGCAGGCGAGCCGACAAGACTCAAATACCGCTACCTCGACCTTCGCAGACCCGAGCTCCAGCATAATATCATTCTTCGCCACAAGATAGCGAAGGCTACGCGTGACTACTTCGACGACAAGGGCTTTATCGAGATCGAAACTCCTATGCTCATCAAGTCTACGCCCGAGGGCGCGAGAGACTTCCTCGTTCCGTCGAGAATACACAAGGGCAGCTTTTACGCTCTTCCGCAGTCGCCGCAGATCTACAAGCAGCTTTGCATGGTGGCAGGCTTTGACAAATATATGCAGATCGCGCGCTGCTTCCGTGACGAGGACTTAAGAGCAGACCGTCAGCCGGAATTTACTCAGATCGACATCGAGATGTCGTTCGTTGATATGGACGATATCCTTGAGCTCGGCGAGGGCTTCATAAAGTATGTATTCAAGAAGGCTCTCGATATCGACATTCCCACTCCGTTCCCGAGATACACCTACAACGAGGTGATGTCGCGCTTCGGCTCCGACAAGCCCGACACGCGCTTCGGCATGGAGCTGTTCGACCTCACCGAGACAGTCGCCGACACAGAATTTGTCGTATTCAAGAACGCGGTCGCAAACGGCGGCTCCGTTCGCGGCATCACAGCAAAGAACGCTGTCAAGACGTATTCGAGGAAGGTCATCGACAAGCTTATCGAAATGGCTAAGGGCATAGGCGCGAAGGGCGTCGCATGGATAAGAATGACGGACGACGGCATCGCCTCCTCGTTCTCGAAATTCATGACGGACGAGCAGATGCAGGCTATCGTCGAGAAGGCAGGCGCTGAGAAGGGCGACGTTGTATTCATCGTTGCCGACGAAAACGACACGAACGTTATGTCGATACTCGGCGCGCTCAGACTTGAGGTCGCAAACAAGCTCGAGATCAAGCGCGAGGGCTTCAACTTCCTGTGGGTAGTCGAGTTCCCGTTCTTCGAGTTCGACAAGGAAAGCGGCGAGTGGGTAGCTATGCACCACCCGTTCACCTCCCCCACCGACGAAGCTATGCAGCACCTTGAGGGAGACAAGAGCAAGGTCTACGCAAAGGCTTACGATATGGTTCTTAACGGCATCGAGCTTTCGAGCGGTTCTATCCGTATCACAAACCCCGATCTTCAGAAGAGAATGTTCAGTATGCTCGGTCTTTCGGACGAAGAAGCTTACAGAAAGTTCGGCTTCCTCACCGACGCGTTCAAATTCGGCGCACCGCCCCACGGCGGCATGGGCATCGGTCTTGACCGCCTTGTAATGCAGATGATCGAAGCTCAGACGCTCAGAGACGTTGTTGCATTCCCGAAGGTTCAGAACGCAAGCGAGCTTATGACGAACGCGCCCTCTCCCGTTGACGGAGACCAGCTCTCCGAGCTTGGCATCGGCGTGACAGTACCTATGGAGTAATTAAAAAACCATATATATTGCAGAATGAGAGACAGCGCACCGCTTGTTTCTCATTCTTTTTTTGTTTTTTGTCGAAAATCTCTTGATATTGTCTGGATATTCCCGTATAATTTTATTGTGCGGCGGCATTCCGCCGCAACAAAAAACAGAGGAGTGCATCAAATGGCAAAGAAGTCAAA
>OMPZ01000273.1 GCA_900313125.1 uncultured Eubacteriales bacterium
TCTCAATCGTTAAGCTGCCTGAACCGTCGAGGTCACATAGTGACAGCGGCAGAGAGCCGAGCTGCTCTTGCTCACAGATTTTTTGCATTAAATCAGGATTTTCGCGCAACATTTTCATAATCTCGTATTCTGACAACGACCCGTTCACACTCCTTCCTCAAAAAACTTCGATAAACCGCCCCTTTTTCCTCCAGCAGCCCGCACTCGAGCGTTTCCGCCAGAAACTGAACCGTTGCGAGCCTTTGCAAACTTTCGACAAAAAGCGGGTGCAATTCGTCGCCCATTTTTTCGGGTTTATACCTTTCGCGCCAGCTCAGCAAAAGACTTTCGTATCGCGTTACAGCGGAAGTCGCACGCTCGAGCCAGTCGTCGAACGCTTTTGCCGCCGCCTTTTGCAGCTCCCTTTCAGCCTGCGCCTGAGTGCGCGCGCGGCGTTCGGCAGCGGTTTCACGGTGCTGTGCAAGGTCAAGCCCCAACGAAAAATCTGAATTGAGCAGCTTGCAGGCTTCAAGCGCGTTCGGCAAGTTATTGAGCTTTTGACAAAGTGTTATCGCGTCGCCGTGAGTGCCGCAGCCGAAGCAATAAAAAGTGCCTGTCTGCTTGTAGAGCTTAAGCGACGGCGTTCTTTCGTTGTGAAACGGGCAGATCGCCATGCCGCCACGCCTAAGCTGTACGCCGTACCTCGCGGCGACCTCGCGAATATCGACGCGCGCTTTAATTTCCGAAAAGACATCGTAATTACTCAATGTTTTCCCCCTTGCAGCCCAAAAAATCGAACAGAACGTCGAGGTTCAACAAAAATTTCCGCCCCGCTTTTACGCTCGGAATTTTCCCCTGAAGAACAAGCTGCCGAAGCATATAAGGTGTGACATCAGTTTGCGGGTCAATCGCTTTCAGCTCCTCAAACGCCTTCGGAAGCGTCCTCATTTTCGGTCTGTTTGTCATTTGTTCTCGCCTTCCTTCCTCTTCTCCTGCATTTGTGCGAGTGCTGCAAAAATTTTCGCTTTTTCGTCGTCGGTCAGCTCGCGGCGTGCAAGTTTTCTTGAGAGACTCGTCTCTGCAATTCCAAGCGCCGACGCCAGTTCGTAACCGTAAATGCGGGCGCGCTTGAGTTCCTCACGGATATCGTTGTTAAACAAAAAAAATCCCCCTAACATAGTAAATAATTGTTGACTTCCGTCTGTTAATAGTATATAATAATTTATAGAAGAGTACAAGTCAACAATGGTATTAAATTTGACTATAATATCGAAAGGAGTAAAATATAATTGACCGGTAATAAAGAATTTGACACAATGAAAGTTTCAAAAAGGCTTTACGACACACACAAAGCGCGCTCAATTTCCGCCGAAAACCTTGCAGGTGCGGCAGGTATTTCAAAACAAGCTCTTTTGAATTATGAATCCGCTGCCCGAAACGGCGACCTTTTGGGCAAAGCACGATCTGTCAACGGAATGAGCGCCGAAACGCTTTTTAACCTTGCTGAGGAATTACAAGTCTCAACAGATTATCTCCTCGGACGCACACCTGCTCCCTCGCCCGATAGCTCGATCAGAGCCGTCGAGGAATTGACGGGGTTGAGTGAAAGGGCGGTCAAACGCCTTGTCAGAATAAAAGAGGAATACGGCTATCGCGCATACCCCGACATTCTTTCCGCGCTATTGGATAATACCGATATAGAAGCATTTCTTTATTATATCGGTCTGCTTATCTCGTTCAGACAAGAGGATTTGAACAAGCCCTCTACCCCTTCGGAGATGATCGAGAAATCCAAAGAGAGAAATCCCCTTGTAAAAGTCGGCAACTCTCATATTCTTGTTAATGAGAAAGCGCTTGTCGAGTCGGTCATAACATCAATGATAATAAAGCAGATACCCTATATATGCGAAAAGTATCTCGATATCAACCTGGACGGAAAAACGCTGCTGCAATATGAAGCAGAGGAAAGAGCCTTTCACGACGAGCAGCGGGCAAAGCTCGACAATAAAGAAATAACGGCAGACGAGTATATTCAGGCGTTGACAGATTACAAGGAGGGATAATAACTATGGCTAACATACGCGCACGCAGAAACAAAGACGGCGAGATCACATCGTACCAAGTCCGCGTTTTCAAAGGCAGAGCACCCGACGGCACGGAGCTGAAACCCTACACGGCAACATTCAAGCCCGATCCGACCAAAACACAACGTCAGAATGAAAAAGCCCTTAACGCGTTCGCCGTCGATTTTGAGAACAAATGCAAGCTCGGTTTAATCGCCGACAGCCGCCAGACTTTCGCAGATTATGCCGAGTATGTAATGCAGTTAAAGAAACGGCAGGGAGCGAAGCAGCGCACATTAGACCGCTACGGCGATCTGCTTGTAACGATCAATAAATTCATAGGCTTTATGAAACTTGCAGATATCCGCCCCCAACACCTCAACAAAATGTATGAGTCACTCTTGAAATGCGGCACACGCAAGCAAGAGCCGACGGCGACCTTCAAGGGCGATTTTAAGCAATATCTCAAAGAGAAGGGCATGACGCAGGCAGCGCTTTCACGCAAGGCAGACGTACCCGCGACGACGCTCACGGCAGCGGCAAAGGGTCACAGCCTGAA
>OMPZ01000281.1 GCA_900313125.1 uncultured Eubacteriales bacterium
TAGGGGAGGTGGCACGGCGTAAGCCGTGACGGAGGGGTCTAAAGGCATTTATTTTCAAATTTTTATCAACTTGGGAAAGTTGAGTTGATTATTAAATCTTCAGTTTTCAGTAAAAAACACTACCTACAAGTTAAGAAAAAACTTTTTTTTTTGTGATCCGAAGGGGCGCGGGGTGTGGGTCTCCTGTGGAGACCTCTGCAAAGCAGAAACACCGACCGAGCCGGCAGGCGAGACCGACCGGAAAGCCCCCGCAAAAGGCTTTAAAGAAACCAAAGAATAACAGATCACCTTAAGTTGTGGATAGTGGTAAAAACATCACATATCTCCGCAGGCTGCGAGGGCGGCTACAGCGCCGTCGGCAGCGGCTGTCGTAAGCTGACGGACTTCCTTTGTGCGGCAGTCGCCGGCGGTGTAGACGCCGCTTGTCTTTGTGCGGCAGTTTTCGCCCGACGCGACGTAGCCCTTTTCGTCGAGGTCTACCGTGTCGGCAAACGCGCCGTTGTCGGGCATCTGACCGATCGCTACGAAAAGACCCGAAACGGGTATCTCGCGCTTGCTGCCGTCGTTTTTGTTTGTTACCTCGATAGCCGAGAGCTTTTCTTCGCCGATAAGGCGGGTCACCGTGGAGTCGAGAACGAACTCGACGTTTTCTCGCGCTCTCAGCTTTTCAACATCGGAGGCGTCGGCTCTGAACTTGTCTCTGCGGTGAACGACGTACACCTTCGCGCAGTACTGCGAAAGGAAGAGCGCGTCCTCTACCGCCGTGTTGCCGCCGCCGAAAACGGCGACTTCCTTTTTCCTGTAGAACATACCGTCGCACGTCGCGCAGTACGAAACGCCGCGCCCGATAAGCTCCTGCTCGCGGTCAAGACCCATAGGACGGTTCTTCGCGCCCGTCGCGATTATGACGGCCTTGCCCTCGTACTTGTTGTTTTTCGTGGTGGTGACGGTCTTTGTGCCGCCGTTGTCCTCGATGGAGCACGCCGCTTCGTACACGATCTCCGCGCCGAAGCTCATTGCCTGCTCGTACAGCTTTGAAGCGAACTCAAAGCCCGAAACGTGCGGCATCGCCGGATAATTGTCGATCTCGGGCGTGTTGATTATCTGACCGCCATACGCCTTCGCTTCGAGCAGCAGAACGCTTTTGCCCGCTCTGAGCGCATATATCGCAGCCGTAAGACCTGCCGGCCCCGCGCCGATTATTATAACGTCCTTCATAAAAGCACTCCCTCGCGTGGATCTTTATTTTATGCGTTCTTAACGAGGTCGAGAACAGCGTCCTTCGGGATAACGCCGACGCTGCGCTTTGCTTCCCTGCCGTTCTTGAACACGATAAGGCAGGGGATAGAGCTGATGCCGAAACGCTCTGCAAGCTCGTCCTCGTCGTCAACGTTTACCGTGCCGACCTTGAAGCCATCGGCGCTTTTGCCTATCTCGTGAACTACGGGCGAGAGCATTCTGCACGGACCGCACCACTCTGCCCAGAAATCTACGAGCACGGGAACGTCGCTTAAAAGTACCTCTTTTTCAAAGTTTTCTGTTGTCAATTCGATAGCTGCCATAATTATTCTCCTTTTATCAGCCGATCGCCTGTGCGATAGCGGCGTCGATCTTCTTCATGTCGTCCATAGGCTCGAAACGCGCGATGACCTCGCCGTTCCTGTCAACGAGGAATTTGGTGAAATTCCACTTGATATCGGGGTTGTTCTTGTAATCCTTGTCGATCTTTTTGAGCATCTGATCCATTATCAGCGCCTTAGGTCCCTTGCCAAAGCCGTGGAAGCCCTGCTTGCTTTTCAGGAATGTGAAAAGCGGGAGCGCGTTCTCGCCGTTGATGTCGGACTTCTTCATCTGCGGGAACTGAGTTTTGTATTTGAGAGTGCAGAACTCGTGGATCTCGTCGTCGCTGCCGGGCGTCTGACCTGCGAACTGATTGCAGGGAACGTCGAGGACCTCAAGCCCCTTGTCGTGATATTTCTCGTACATCGCCTCGATATCCTTGTACTGCGGAGTAAAGCCGCAGCCGGTTGCCGTGTTGACAACGAGAACTACCTTTCCCTTAAAATCAGCCATTGAAAGCTCGCCGCCCTTCGGCATGGGTACGGAATAATCGTAAAAACTGCTCATAGTGATCCTCCTTTAAATTAA
>OMPZ01000271.1 GCA_900313125.1 uncultured Eubacteriales bacterium
CTACTTCGACCTTTCGCGCGATTACTCCGCGATACGCGCGTCGCTGTCCGAGATCCACCCGACCATGCGCGACGCCGCAGCCTACGCGCCCGGCATACGCATACTGAGTCAGGAGCCGTGGGAAGCTCTCTGCTCGTTCGTCATTTCGCAGAACAACAACATTCCGCGGATAAAGCTGATAATCGAACGGCTTTGCAGGACCTTCGGCGAGCAGATAGAAGGCGACTGGTACTCTTTCCCCTCTGCCGAAACGCTCGCCGCGCTCACCCCCGACGACCTCGCGCCGATAAAGGCAGGCTTTCGCAGCCGCTACATAATCGACGCGGCGCAAAAGGTCGCCTGCGGAGATGTTCGGCTCGAGCCGCTGCGCACAGCCGATATCGAGACCGCGCGGCAGGAGCTGATGAAGATCACGGGCGTTGGCATAAAGGTCGCGAACTGCACGCTGCTTTACGGACTGCACAGGCTCGACTGCTTCCCGCTCGACGTATGGATGAAGCGCGCAATGGCTGTGCTTTTCCCCGAGCTTGAGCCGGAAGCCTTCGGCGAATACGGAGGCATCGCTCAGCAGTACATCTTCCATTACAGCCGTATGCACCCCGAGTTGTTTCAATAAAAGAATCTTTAACTGCAAACGATGCCTCCGGCGGGCGGGGCTCCGCCCCTGCACCCTGCAAACTTTTTGAAAAAAGTTTGACAAAAACTTTTCATTAAGATATTCTTAGCTCGTTCAAAAGCCAAAAAGAACTTTTGTATAAAGCTTGACTTTTTCGATGTGGTATAGTAAAATAGTGTTTGTTGAAACCATGCCGGTATGGTGGAATTGGCAGACACAAGGGACTTAAAATCCCTCGGAGTAAAATCCGTGCCGGTTCGAGTCCGGCTACCGGCACCAGCCTGTCCTGTATTTTTTACGGGACGGGCTGTTTTTTTATCTTCTCATCAAATCGTAACAAAATTTTAACAAGGAAATTTAAAAATTCTATTGACTTTTATAACGTAAATAAGGTAATATAGAAATGTCAATATAATTACCGTGGGTGTCTGCACTCTGTTTTGTTAAATTTGCTGTCGGAACGCGATAAAAATTGGTTTTTTCTCCAAAAAAATAATGGAAAAGCGGCGGCGCTGCTCCGATAGCGAAATTTGATACACAAGTGTGGTGCATTATCGGTTGAAAGAATACAAGAATTTTTGTATGATTAATGTAAATAAATATATCATACAACTGTTTACAGTATCCTGCAAAAAATTTATCCGAAACTATGAAAGAGGGGGAATTTAATATGGCTCAGAACATCGATACTTATTCTCAGCTTGAGCTTTTCCTTGAAGGAAAGTCAACTCATGCTTACAAATTTTTAGGCTCACACTTCATGACGATCGCCGGCAGAGAGGGCGTTGTTTTCAGAGTTTGGGCGCCTAACGCAAAGAGCGTTGCCGTTGTCGGCGACTTCAACGGCTGGGACGAGAACGCCAACTATATGTACCGCGTGCTTGGCACGGGCGTTTGGGAAGCGTTCATCGAGGGCATCGTTGAATACGACAACTACAAGTACAGCGTAGAGACGCAGTGGGGCAGCCGCCATCTCAAGGCCGACCCGTACGCATTCCACGCTCAGACACGCCCGGAAACGGCGTCAAAGGTTTACGACATCGACGGCTATGAGTGGAACGACAGCGAGTGGTACGAGTACCAGAAGAAGAATCCGCACAAGAATCAGCCGATCAATATTTACGAGATCAACGCAGGCTCGTGGAAGAAGAACGACGACGGCAGCTACTACTCCTATCGTCAGCTTGCAGAGAACCTCGTTCCCTATGTTAAGGACATGGGCTTTACTCACATCGAGTTCATGCCGCTGACAGAGTTCCCGTTCGACGGCTCGTGGGGCTATCAGGTAACAGGCTACTACGCCGCTACATCGCGCTACGGCACACCGAAGGATCTTATGTATTTCGTTGACGAGTGCCACAAGGCAGGCATCGGCGTTATCCTCGACTGGGTACCGGCGCACTTCCCGAAGGACGCTCACGGTCTCGCTCGTTTCGACGGCACAGGCTGCTACGAGTATGAGGACTGGCGTATCGGCGAGCACAAGGAGTGGGGCACCTACATCTTCAACTTCGGCCGCTACGAGGTCAAGAGCTTCCTCAAATCTTCGGCTAACTTCTGGGTCGAGGAGTTCCATTTCGACGGCATCCGCGTTGACGCAGTAGCGTCCATGCTTTATCTTGATTACAACCGTAAGGACGGCGAGTGGCTGCCCAACCAGTACGGCGGAAGAGAAAACCTCGTTGCCGTTGAGTTCCTCCAGGAGCTCAATACGATGATGCACGAGGAGCACCCCTACGCTCTCATGATCGCAGAGGAAAGCACCGCTTGGGCAAACGTTACGGGCTACCCGATCAAGGACTACGGTCTCGGCTTCGACTACAAGTGGAACATGGGCTGGATGAACGATATGCTCCGCTACATCGAAGAAGATCCGCTGTGGAGAAACTGGCACCACAACGAGCTTACGTTCA
>OMPZ01000270.1 GCA_900313125.1 uncultured Eubacteriales bacterium
AACAGAAAAATACTGATAAAATTCCAATAAATTTTCGTGAAATTGCTCAATTACTGTTGCATTTTTGTTTTGTCTGTTGTATAATATACAAGCTGCCCTTTTTAGAGCGGCGTTTATTCTCATACATCTAATATTGAAAGGCTGAATTTCAATGTCTCAATGGATCAACAACTCTGTATTTTACCACATCTATCCCCTCGGCTTTTGCGGCTGCCCGGAGTACAACGACGGAAATACGGAGTACAGACTCAACAAACTTATCGACTGGATACCGCACCTCAAAAAGATGGGCGTGAACGCGCTTTACCTCGGTCCTGTGTTTGAGTCGCTCAAGCACGGCTACGACACGAGCGACTACTACAAGATCGACTGCCGCTTGGGCGATAACGCAAGCTTCAAGAAGATCTGCGACGAGCTTCACGCAAACGGTATCAAGGTTATTCTTGACGGCGTGTTCAACCACGTCGGACGTGATTTCTGGGCGTTCAAAGACGTTCAGAAGTACGGCTCGAACTCGCAGTACTGCGGCTGGTTCCAGAACCTCACCTTCAACGGACGCTCGCCCTACGACGACCCGTTCTGGTACGAGGGCTGGTCGGGTCACTACGATCTCGTAAAGCTCAATCTTTATAATCAGGCCGTTGTAGACCACCTTATCGGCGCTGTCTCCATGTGGATGGACGAATTTAAGATCGACGGTCTGCGCCTTGACGCGGCTGACTGCATCGAGCCGAATTTCTTCCGCGCTCTGCGCCGTTTCTGCAAGGGCAAGGATCCCGACTTCTGGCTCATGGGCGAGATAATCCACGGTGACTACAACCGCTGGGCAAACCCCGAAATGATGGATTCCGTTACAAACTACGAGTGCTACAAGGGCATCTACTCCTCTCACAACGACAAGAACTACTTCGAGATTGCACATTCCCTGCAGCGTCAGTTTGCAAACGGCGGTATATATAAGGATCTCTGCCTGTACAACTTCCTCGACAATCACGACGTCAACCGTATCGGCTCGACGCTCAGAGATCCCGCGCACCTGAAAAACGCGTACACGGTAATGTTCACGATGCCCGGCGTGCCGTCGATATATTACGGCAGCGAATGGGCGATAGAGGGCATGAGAACGCGCGAGAGCGATCAGATGCTCCGCCCGTGCCTTGAACTGAACACGCCGCTCGCAAAAACGCAGTCGCTCGTGCCGCACATCGGCAAGCTTTCCGCGCTGAGAAAGAATTTCCCCGCGCTGTGCGTCGGCAATTACGAGAATGTGATGATCCGCAACGAACAGCTCGTTTACAAGCGCAGCACGAACGGTCAGACGATCGTTGTCGCGCTCAACATCACCGACAGCGAATACTGGCTCGATTTCCCGATCAACGGCGGCTCTGTGCTCACCGACGTTCTCTGCGACGGCAGCGAATACCGCGTTGAAAACGGTCACGCGAACGTGATGATACCTGCGAACGGCGCGCGCATAATGCTTCTCAACAACGGCGATTTCAGCTACCGCGACTTTGCCGAAAGGATCGAGAACGACACGCAGAGCGAAGCTGTGAGCGGCGCACAGAACGAAAACGATCTGCACGCGGCGCAGCAGGCAGAGACTGCCGAGGCTCAAACCACGCCCGAAAAGCCCGCCGAGCAGCGCCCCGCTGAAAAGCCGCAGCGTCAGATAAAGCTTGGCAAATTCCGCAGCTGGGACGGCAGTATGTTCGCCGTGATCGCGCTGGCTAAAAACACCGACGACGGCGAGCCCGCTATCATCTATAAGGAGCTTTTCAACAACGGTTACATCTTCACCTGCAACGCCAAAGGCTTCCTTGACGATATAGAAGTAAACGGCAAAATGGTCCACAAATTTGAATATGTAGACATTGACGAGTGAGCGATATTATAAAATGTATTAGAGTATTAAAATATACTCTTTGAAAGTAAGCAAGGGGCTTGGGGAGCGCAGCTCCCCAATGGGTGTGGGCGAAGCCCACACCCATTGTAGCCCCCGGTTAGTTGGTTACAGGAAGAACAAATTAAAATATGCGGAAATAAAGTTAAGCTACATATAAAGTTGGGCGGTAATTGCCTGCGGTCGCTCGACCGCTCTTTTCCTTGAGGAAGAGGGGGTTGGGGGTGATGGTGACGAAAAAATGTGATTGAATAATCAAAGCAGGATCGAAAGTGAAAATTAATAAATTTTAATCATAAAAAAGAGGGATCGCCGCGGCGTCCCTCTTTTTTTATCTTTTCTCGTACTTGATTATGTCACTCGGTTCGCAGTCAAGAACATAGCAGATGCGCGCAAGAACATCCAAGTCCATTTTTTCAACTTCGTTGTTGTACCATTTTGTAATGACTTCAAACCGCGTGTTTACTGCTTTTGAAAGTTCATATCTGGAAATATTTTTATTATCAAGTACTTCTTTTAAATTTGTTTTTATAGCTCCGTAATCATTCATTGCAATTACTGATTTCGTTATCTTCATAAAACCACTTCCTTTATATAAATTGTATATAACTGTAGCAATTCAAACAATACCCTTATAATATATATTATAAATT
>OMPZ01000268.1 GCA_900313125.1 uncultured Eubacteriales bacterium
ATTCCGAGCCGACACCCTACAAAGTGTATTTCAGAAACAACCTGGGCTGGGATAAGGTTTACGCTTACTCGTTTGATTCGGCGAGGCTTTCGCTTTCCGGCACTTTCCCCGGCGAGGAGATAACGGAGCACAAGGGCATTTCGTATGCCGCGCTGCTTAATGACAACGCGGTCGGGATAGTTTTCTCAAACGGTAAAAGCGGAAATGAGAACCAGACCGTTGACATCTCCGAACTGTCCGCTCACAAGGGCGGCACATGGACGCCGTCAAAAACTAAGGACAGCTCAAATAAGCAGCAGGGCTCGTGGACGACCTCGTCGTCAAACTCTACTGTTATCTATGCAAAGTCGGGCACTATACGCACATTCACCGATACTAAAGGCGTCACGCACGATTACGAAAGATTCGCCCACTATACGACCGTTTCGCTTTACGACAGCAGCGGCAGCGAGATCACCTCTACAAGCCCGTTTGAAAACGTAAAGCAGGCGGAGGTGCCGCTCAACCATTCCGTTACGGTAAGGGCGACGATCACAGATCCTACGGCGAAGTCGCTGTACTACATCAAGGGCTTTAACGTGACCACCGACTCCTACAGCGAGACGATGGGTATAGCTGACGGACCGTCCGCCGACGGCGTTTACAGCTTTACGTTCACGCCGAAAACGACCGAGCCTGTCGAGATAACGCCGATATACTTCTACGACACGAGCGCGCCGAACGCTCCCGCCTGCATCACCTTCAAGGTCGAGGACTTCGACGAGCGCGCGCAGAATATCTGGGGCAAAACCATCGCAAGCTACGTTTGGTACGCAGGCGGCGCGAGCGACGAGTTTACCGCCGGCAATAATCAGAACGCGCTCGGCGGCTACCCCGGTCAGCCGCTTATCAAGGAGTCCGGCTCGTACTTCA
The DNA here is from genome assembly GCA_900313125.1 of uncultured Eubacteriales bacterium. Classification (GTDB taxonomy): domain Bacteria; phylum Bacillota; class Clostridia; order Oscillospirales; family Acutalibacteraceae; genus RUG592. Next base: position 913 of record OMPZ01000268.1, read on the forward strand.
CTCAGATCCCTCTCAAAAATGACGCCGGCAACGACATCAAGGGTGTGCTGCTCAACAATTTCGTTTGGGACGATGTACACAAGCTCGTCTGCTCGAAGGAAAACGCGCAGACCTACGACTTCGACGACTTTATCGCGCTGAAAAACCTTGACGACGTTGATATGATCGTCTTTAACTTCAAGTACAACGCCGATTCCGCGACGGGCGAAGAAGGGACCGAATTTGCAAATTACGGCAACTTCTACGGCAGCAGCGTGACGGATTCGCTGGAAAAACAAGACTGGACGAACGTAACGAGTTTTGACAACAACACAAGCTTTACTCAGACGGGTCAGGGCGCGGGCTATACATGGCACGCGATAGTAGACTACAACGATATCCCTGTCGATCTATTCGGCAACAGGCTCGTTGTTTCGGCAGTCGATGAAGCGGCGATAGCAGCCGCCCCCAACAGCTACACCACGCTCACCGACAATATAAACTACACTATTTACGACAAGCATTACTACAACGACAAATATGTGCTCGATAACCTTACAGGCGAGCAGAAATACTACGTCATTTCCGACGGCTATGTGAATTACTACAGATTCGACGGTGACGACGCATATAAAGATCCGAACGAGAACCCCCTGCGCTCCGAGGAGGGCGAGGACTACCTCGGCGAATACGCTACGATGTGGCACGTCTACAAGTATAACGGCACCTCGTATGAGCTTGTAGGCTACCTTCCGCCCTCGGCGTTCATCACAAAATCGACGTTTGCCGAAGATTACGCCGAATGGCTGAAAGAAGACGGCACGCTCAAAACGCTCAGCGAGAAAAACAGCATCCCGGCGCAGTTCCTCGACTACGCCGCGACCAATTGGAACGAGAGCGGCACGCCCACGGAGTATTCTATGGGCGACGAAGCAAGGTGCAAGATGTGGGAGCAGTTTGTAACGCTTTACAACGAGTGTCACGGCAAGCCCGTTCAGATCAAATACGAAGCGTCGATCTATGACAACGGACGCAACAACAAGAGTTCGTCGAAAAACTACGGCTACCGCTGCGACGGACGCTGGTATTTTTCGAGAACGACCGACAATATGCCGATCCAGGGCAACATAAAGATCTGGATAAGAGACGACAAGGCGACAGACTCTTACGTTTACAGACATACCCTCGACGACAAGAACACATATCAGTATTACATTGAGGACGAATTTGCGGACGGCGGCAACGTCGGCAAGGTCACGGGCGCGAGCGCGTACTTCACAAACGAGCTGCCATACGACTGCGTGACGAAAAAGAGCTTCAATAACCTCACAACAGCCACGGTGAACGTAAACAAGGACGCAAACTTCACCTTCTCGGCGTTGGGCGCATCGACAGGCAGCGATTATACTGTCAACAGCTCGGGCATTGCCGTGA
>OMPZ01000265.1 GCA_900313125.1 uncultured Eubacteriales bacterium
ACCGGAAGAACAAATTAAAATATGCGGAAATAAAGTTAAGCTACATATAAAGTTGGGCGGTAATTGCCTGCGGTCGCTCGACCGCCCCTTTCCCTCAAGGAAAAGGGGGCTATTGGTGGGTGTGGGCTTCGGGTCTCGTCTGCCAACTCGGTCGGTGTACCCCAAGGGCACTTCCTTCGGGCGCCTCTGCTTGCGCAGAGGTCTCCACCGGAGACCCGCACCCCACGCCCATTGGGGAGCTGCGCTCCCCAAACCCCTTGCTTCGGTACTCAAAGTTTATTTGTTATGAATAGTTGTGTTTTATATGTAAATAGTTAAAGTTGTATTTGATTTTTTCGGAGGCGGTTTTAATGGAGAAATATCATGTGTCGTTCCCGGGGGTGGGGCTGGAGCTTGACGTGTCGCCGGTGGCGTTTACGGTCGGCAGCTTTTCCGTCTACTGGTACGGCGTTATCATCGCGGTCGGCTTCATACTTGCGGTGGCGTACTGTATGCGCGCCGCAAAAAAGCACGAGGTCAACGAGGACAAGCTGCTCAACTGCGTTATCGTCGGGCTTATCACGGCGGTGATCGGCGCGCGCGCGTACTACGTTGCGTTCTCGTGGGAGCATTTCAAGGGCAACATAGCGTCGATCGTGAACATTCACGAGGGCGGACTTGCAATTTACGGCGGACTTATCGGCGCGCTGCTGGGCGGACTTATCACCGCGAAGATACAGAAAATGGAGCTTTTGCCGATACTTGACGTAGCCGTATCGGGCTTTCTGATCGGACAGGGCATCGGTCGCTGGGGCAACTTCATGAATCAGGAGGCGTTCGGCTCGCAGACCGATCTGCCGTGGCGCATGGTATCGGAGAACACGGGCGGCGTGGGCGTACACCCCTGCTTTTTATACGAATCGCTCTGGTGTCTGCTGGGCTTCGCGCTGATACACTTTGTTTTTTCAAAGCGGCAGAGCTTCAAGGGGCAGCTTTTTTACATTTACCTCGCGTGGTACGGCTTTGAGAGAATGCTCGTAGAAGGTCTGCGCGCAGACAGCCTGTACCTTCCGTTTGCGAACATCAGGGTCTCGCAGCTTTTGTCGTTTGTTCTTTTCATAGCCGGGATCGTTCTGCTGATTGTCAACGGGATGAATAAGTCGAAGAAGGAGAGCGCCGCCAAACTATGAAAAAACAATAAACAGCTCCGCGCATTAGACTAAAGTAGGCGTGTCGGACACGCCGAGCCGTGCGGCGAAGAAGTGGAGCATTTGACAAAAGTAAAAACGCGAGCATAAATATTTGAAAAATGTATTGAAAAATACTGCGTTTCGTTGTAAAATAGTAGAAGTGGGCGCGCCCATACATTTTAGAAATAATACTGATTTCTGATTAAAAGCTTTAAAAGGATTTTCGAGGATAATTTTCGCAAGACAAGGAAGAGCACGCAGGAATACTGACGTATTTCAAGTGCGATGACGCAGTATTGCGGAAATTAGACCGAAAAGACTTAAAGGTTTTAATTAGAAAGCAGTATGTGATCGACTTCTCTGCGTGTGGCTTTTTTGAGGGCAGCGAAGTCATACACGATAAGAAGGAGAATCAAAATGGCCAATCTTATAAACGGAAAAGAAATAGCCGCTCAGGTCAAAGAGGGCGTAGCTGAAGAAACGAAAAACCTCGCGGAGTACGGCGTTACGCCGGGTCTCGCCGTTATTATCGTAGGCGACGACCCCGCGTCGAAAATATATGTAAGAAATAAAAAGAAGGCTTGCGAAGAGGTAGGCTTCTATTCGGAGGAGATCGCGCTCCCCGAGAAAACCTCGCAGAAGGAGCTTATCGCCGTTATCGACGGTCTCAATAAGAGATTCGATATCGACGGTATCCTCGTGCAGCTCCCTCTCCCGAAGCACCTCAACGAGAAGGCTGTCATCGGCGCTATCTCGCCGAAGAAGGACGTAGACGCGTTCAGCCCCTTCAACGTGGGCAGAGTTGTGATCGGCGACTACCGCTTCCTTCCCTGCACTCCCGCAGGCGTTATGGAGCTCATCAAGTCAACGGGTGTTGAGGTGAGCGGCAAGCAGTGCGTCGTTATCGGACGCAGCAATATCGTAGGCAAGCCGATGGCTATGATGCTCCTCAACGAGAGCGGCACGGTAACGGTCTGCCACAGCAAGACCGAGAACCTCGCAGAGATCACTTCAAGAGCCGATATACTCGTCTCCGCAGTCGGCAAGGCTAAGTTCGTTACTGCCGATATGGTAAAGGAGGGCGCTGTGGTCATCGACGTTGGCATGAACCACGACGACGACGGCAAGCTTTGCGGCGACGTAGATTTCGACGCAGTAGAGCCGAAGGCGGGCTGGATAACTCCCGTTCCCGGCGGCGTTGGTCCCATGACTATCGCTATGCTGATGAAGAACACACTCACAGCCGCAAAGATCAACGCGGCTGCCGCTACGAAAAAATCAGGCAAAAAATAATAAACATACACGCAGCCGCACGAGATACATACCGTGCGGTTGTTTTTTAGGAGAACGTTTATGCAGAAATTAAACATCGTTATCCCCGACGCAAAAACTATTTCCAACGGCGACGTGAGCTTCGACTGCTTCCGCGATTTCGGAAATGTCACGGTCTATCCGCTGAGCAGCGGCGAGCTTTTCGCTCAGCGCGTACTGCACGCCGACGCCGTTTTGTGCAACAAGACACCGATGAACGCGCAAACGCTTGGAAATGCCCGCAATTTGAAATACATCGGTCTGTTCGCAACGGGGTATAATAACATCGACCTTGCCTTCACCAAAAGCCGCGGCATTACCGTATGCAACGCGGGCGGCTATTCGACCGACGCCGTGGCGCAGCACACCTTCGCGCTGATACTTCACCACGCGTCGAGGGTCGCCGATTACAACGACTTCGTGCAGCGCGGTATGTGGCAGAGCGCCGACGTGTTCTCGCCGTTTGTCTACCCGACGGTCGAGCTTGCCGGCAAAACGCTCGGCATCATCGGCTACGGCACTATCGGCAGAGCCGTAGCAAGGGCGGCGCTCGCGTTCAACATGAACGTGCTGTTTTACTCGCGCTCGAAAAAGGACGGCTGCGGCGCGGTGCAGGTCACGCTTGACGAGCTTGTGTCAAAAAGCGACTTCGTCACGGCGCACTGTCCGCTAAACGCCGATTCCGCCGGAATGTTCAACAAGGAGCTGTTCGCGAGATTCAAGCCGGGGGCGTTCTTTGTCAACACCTCGCGCGGCGGCACGGTCGTCGAGAGCGATCTCAAATGGGTGCTTGAAAGCGGCGTACTGTCCGGCGCGGCGGTAGATGTGCTCGAGCGCGAGCCGATGGC
>OMPZ01000263.1 GCA_900313125.1 uncultured Eubacteriales bacterium
AACGCCGAGCGCGTTGATAACGGTCGCGAGCATTCCCATGTGATCGGCTCTCGTTCTGTCCATCTGACCGCTGCTTCTGCCCCTCCAGAAGTTGCCGCCGCCTACTACTACCGCGACCTGAACGCCCATATCTACAAGCTCCTTGATCGGGCGGCAGTATTTTTCAACTATGTCGAAATCAATGCCCGTTTTCTTATCGCCCGCGAGCGCTTCGCCGCTGAGCTTTAAAAGTACTCTTTTATATTTAGGTTCCATTTGTCATTCCTCCGAAAAAAATATTCTACCTAATATTTTACAATAAACTTTGCGTTCTGTAAAGGTTAAACGGAAATTATTTACCGATACTTAAAGATTTTAAATTTTCGATAATGAACTCGGGGCTTGATTTTTGGCGGAACGATCAGCAAAACGCACAAAGTTATCAGAGTTAGTGTGGTGATTATCACTATAAAGAAAGCATTCCTGCGTTTTTTATAAAAAAGTATCGGAAAAATTTGAATAAACGCATTTTCCATTTTAATTCGCATTGATCTGCACAAAATAATTGCAGGCAAAAAACGAACGGTCGGCGATCGAAGGAGGCGATAAAATTGAAACGCGCTGTAAAACACTCTGCCATACTGCTTTCGGCTCTGTGTGCCGGGATATTCGGCTACTGCATCGAGCTGCAAAAAAAGCTGCCCGACGAGATAACGGCATATAAAAACGAAACGATCGTTTTTAACGATTCTAACACGGTCGGCGTCAATAACAGATCGAAAAAAGAGACCTCGGTAAGCTCGCAGAAGGGCGACCTCACATATACGGGCAGCATCGAGCTTTTTCATATTATACCCGTAAAAGCCGTCACCGTGCATCAGACGGAGAAAAAATTTGTCGTACCCTGCGGGACGCTCTTCGGGATAAAATTTTACGCGAGGGGCGTTGCCGTGATAGAATGCTGCGACATAACGACGGGCACGGAAACGGTAAATCCCGGAAAGGCTGCCGGACTGCGCCCGGGCGACACGATTCTCGCGATAGACGGCGTAGAGCTTTCCGGCTGCGGCGACGTCGAACGGCTGACACAGCAAAGCGGCGGCGACGCCATGCACCTGAAATGCCTGAGAGACGGCACAGGCTTTGAGACCGACATCACGCCGAAGCGCACGGGCGGCGTTTTTCGTCTCGGGCTTTGGATAAAGGACAGCGCGGCAGGTCTCGGCACTATGACGTTCTACGACCCGGAAAACGGCAGATTCGCTTCGCTCGGTCACGGGATATGCGACAACGACACGGGCGGTCTGCTCGAGCTTGACCGCGCCGAGATAACGCAAGTTGAGATCGCGAGCATTACAAAAGCTGCCGACGGACTGACCGGCAGCATAAACGGATACTTCTCCGATTCGCCGCCGCTCGGCACGGCGTCTCTCAACAGCGAATGCGGGCTTTACGGCGACCTTCGGTTCATCCCTCAAAACGGTACGCCTGTCGAGGTCGCGAATATTCAGGAGGTACGCCGCGGTGGTGCGCAGATATTATGCTCGCTCGACAACGCGCAGCCTCGGCTTTACGATATCGAGATCACTAAGGTCGATTATGATGAAAAGAATAAAACAAAAAATTTACAGATAGTCGCCACCGACAAGCGTCTGATTGAGAAAACAGGCGGTATAGTGCAGGGCATGAGCGGCAGCCCGATATTACAAAATGGTAAACTTGTGGGAGCTGTAACGCACGTTTTAATAACAAATTCCGCTAAGGGCTACGGCATATTTGCTCAGAATATGTTTGATGAAATGGAGAAAACACGGAATTGACAGCCGGTCTATTACAAATCTGTAATTCGATATTTCAAAAATATCATCATTTAACTATTGCTATTTTTACCATTTTATGGTAATATATGTACAACAAACCATTTATTACCATTTTTGGAGGAAAGAATCATGGAAAATCAGATCAAGCTGTTGATATCAGAGGAAAAGTCAGTTTTCACCGCGGAGGAACTCGGTTTTTTCGCCGCTGAGGGTATCGTGCCGAGCTTTTGCAGCAAAGACGGCAACATCGTTATCGACGAGATAGCGAAAACAAGCCCCGACGTCGTTCTTATCGATATGTTCATGACAAGGACCGACGCGGTCGGCGTTCTCAAGGCGTTCCACGACGCGGTGAACAAGCCTTTGTTTATCGTAGCGTCGTCGTTTGACAGCGACGTTCTCCAGCGGGAGATCATGGCTTTGGGCGGCTCGTACTTTGTTTTGAAGCCGTACAGTGCGCTTTCTCTTGCGTCGAGTGTCTCTCAGCTTTTCCGCACAAAGCGCGGTGTAATAAAGCCTGTTCTCCAGACGGTGAGCGACAACGAGTGTTCGCTTGAGATCAAGGTGACGGAGATACTGCACCAAATCGGCGTACCGGCTCACATCAAGGGCTACCACTACCTGCGCGACTCGATCATCATGTGCATCGAGACGCCCGATATCATCAACGCGGTCACAAAGAAGCTGTATCCGTCCGTAGCGAAGAAGTACGACACGACGTCGTCGAGAGTCGAGAGGGCTATCCGCCACGCTATCGAGGTAGCCTGGGACAGAGGTGATGTTGACATTCTCAACTCCTACTTCGGCTACACTATCCACAACGGCAGGGGCAAGCCGACGAACAGCGAATTTATTGCCATGATCTCCGACAAGCTGAGACTCAGAATGAAAAACGCATCATAATATGACAGGAACTGCAAACGGGCGAGAAGGTCTTCCCTCTCGCCCGCAGTTTTTTATATTTTTACTTTCGCTCCCATTTGTTGCACAGCTCGTTGATCTGGTCGGCGAATTTCGCGATGTCCTTGTTGGCGCAGCCCTTGTTCTGCTC
>OMPZ01000262.1 GCA_900313125.1 uncultured Eubacteriales bacterium
GCAGACTGCAATTCAGATATTTTTATGCTTTACGAAGGAATAATAAAATATACTCAACTTAAGATAGACAATTAGTTTTTGAATTAAATAAATGTGGGACCGAAGGGGTGCAGGGGGCGACCGGAAAGCCCCCTGCAAAAGGTTTTAATAATTATAGGTAAACAGACTTTCTTCAATTGTTTATAGTAGTCGCAATATCGTAAAAACATGGATAAAAATACGCTTTTGTCCGTATCATTGCAAAGAAGAAAAGTATATAATGTAAAATAGCGTATGGTTTCTGAAAAAATATCGGAGGATAGAAAAATGGCTGTAAAGATAATTTCGGACAGCACCTGCGATCTGTCGCAGGAGATAATTGAAAAATACGACATAGAGATAGTTCCGCTTACGGTCACTTTGGGCGAGCGCAGCGGTCATGACGGCAGGGAGATCACGCCCGAGGATATTTACGAATACGTTGAAAAGTCGGGTCAGCTTCCGAAAACGAGCGCGGTGAGCGTTGGCGAATACGAAAAGGTTTTCCGTCATTGGAGCGAGAAGGGCTATTCGATAGTGCATTTCTGTATCAGCAGCGAATTTTCCGGCTGCTTTCAGAACGCGTGCATAGCGGCTAACGATATCGAGGAGGTCTATCCCGTCGATTCGCGAAATCTTTCCACGGGTCAGGGTCTGCTCGTCCTCCATGCTGCCGAAATGGCGCAGAGGGGCTGCCGTGCCGACGAGATAGCCGAAGACTGCGAAAGCCTTGCCGAAAAGGTGGAAGCAAGCTTTGTCGTAAACAGCATCGACTACCTCCGCAAGGGCGGACGCTGCTCGGCGATGGCGGCGTTCGGCGCGAACGTTTTGCAGATAAAGCCCTGTATCAACGTGCTGGGCGGCTTCATGCAGCCGGGCAAAAAATACCGCGGCGCGATCAACAAGGTCATTCGCAGCTACGTTGAGGACAGGCTAAAGGAAAGAGACGACATCTCGCCGGAACGCATTTTCATCACGCACACACGCTGTGACGATGAGGCTGTTGAAGAAGTCAAGTCGCTTATCGGCGAATACTTCCCCGAGGTAAAAGAGGTGCTTGAAACGGTGGCAGGCGCAACTGTAACGACGCATTGCGGCCCCGGCACGCTCGGAGTTCTTTTTATCAGAAAATAACATCAGAAAACTACTAACGACCCGATCACAAGATCGGGTCGCTTTTTCTTACAGCTTGCTTGTGTCATAGCCGAGATGCTTCAGAAAGCCGATGCAGCTTTCGCGTATCTCGTCGTATGTCAGATCGAAATTGCCTGAATACCACGGGTCGGCGATATCGTCTCCGAGGTCGGTAAACTCCGTCATCAGGTGTACCTTGCCGTCGGGGTCGTCGCGAATGATGCGGCAAAGATTGACGAAGTTGTACCTCTCCATGATGAAGATATAGTCGTATTTATCGTAGTCGCTTTTTTCAAATTGTCTCGCGCCGCGCTTTGAAAACGGGATACCCATTTCTCGCAGCTTTCTTTTGGCAGGCGGGTAGATGTCGTTGCCGATCTCCTCGCGGCTGGTCGCGGACGACGCGGCGATAAACTCGTCCTGCGCGCCGAGCTTTTTTATCATATCCTTGAAAATAAATTCCGCCATCGGCGAGCGGCATATATTGCCGTGGCAGATGAACATTACTTTTATCATATAAAATTCCTTTCTCAGATTGCTGTAAAATGGCTTGAAAAGCCGCATTTTGCAAGGGTGTCGGGGTGATGTAGCTGCTTTGACAGAATGGGGCAAAATGCGGAAGTCATTAGTAGTAGAATAGTAGTAAAACGAGGGGTGGTTACTACTAAGGATTTATTATGGTGAATCATTTTTTCACATTGCTACATTAATCGAAAATTTGGATCATCATTGTTCATTTGAATATCTTGAACCGCTTTCTGCCATAGGTCAAGTCGCTTATTCGATTCCATATCCGAGAGTATCTGACCGATTTCCTCGATGTAACCGGTTGCAGGCCAATCTCTTAAAAAATTAATACCAATTTTGTACGAATCATTTTGATTATCGGATTTCGAGACTGCTTTATTCCAATCCGACTCATAAGCCGGGTCTGCTGTACTTCCGTCTGCAAGTAAGCTCATACCGCCCACGGCTACCCTTTTTCTTCATTTTTCCAAAACAAAACCAGCCCAGCAGAGCAGCGCCGGTCTGTTCTGCGTCATTTGAGAATATCCCTGATGTCGCCGTTTATGCAGATCGACCTTGACGCGATCTCCTCGGGCGCATAAGCTTCTCC
>OMPZ01000261.1 GCA_900313125.1 uncultured Eubacteriales bacterium
AATGGGAGGGGAATGAATGGAAGAAATTCTTGAAAATAAAAATGAAGTCCCCGAAGAAAAAATAGAAGCTCCGGCGCAGGACACGGCAGCGGAAAGCGAGACGCAGACAAAGCCGCTCGACGCAGCGCCGCAAGACAGCGCGGAGGTTTCGCAGACAGACGCTCAGGACGAATTGAAGCGTGCGGTCAGCCTTGACAAGGAAACGCCTGAGGAGGACGAACAGCCAGCGGAGATGTCGCTCGAGGGCAGAAAGACGCAGCTTGAAGAGAAGGTGCAGGCTCAGCTTGACAGGCAGCCCGGACCGACTGCGGCGCAAAGCGCACAGCCGACAAGTGCAGGCGCTTACGGGGGCTATCCGACGGGGAATGTTCCTTACTCCGCGTACGCTCCCGCGGCAAACGCGTACCGCGCACCGAAACAGAAAATGCCGCAAGGCTCGAAGGCTTACATCATTCTTATCTCAGGAATGTTAGTCGTGTTCACGCTTGGATTTATTCTTGAATGTACAAGAGCGTTCAAGCAGAACGGTCTGTTCGGAGGGGATATCGACAGATTCCTTGACAGCGACGTTCCCTTTGGTGACGACGATACAGACGACGAGGACTTCGGCGGATTCGGAGGCTTGTTCCCGTTTGATTTCGGTGACAGCGATATACCCGAAATACCGTCTTTGCCGGATCTTCCCGATGATGACGAAGAAGAGCCCGACAGCGAAGCTGAAGCAAAGAATCTTGTAGAGCCACCCGATAAAAGCTCGGTGATAGATCCCGAAGCCGCTAACCTCACAGCGAAGGATCAGCCCGATGATATCGATTCGGTCGATTATACGGCGAGACTTGCGTACAAGAAGGTCGAGAACTCCGTTGTGAACGTTGTGGTCTACGGTCAGCCCGAAACGGTCGGGAACGACGCCTACAAAGAAGGCACAGGCTCCGGCATTATCGTTTCGCAGGACGGCTATATAATCACAAACAGCCATGTTATCGACGACACCGAGGAAAGAGGAGTCGAGATCATCACGACGCGCGGCGACAGTTATGTTGCAGCGATCGTTGGCTATGACTCGCGCACCGACCTCGCTGTGCTGAAGATAAACGAAACAGGTCTGACGCCTGCCGAGTTTGTTAATTCCGATCAGATAGAGATCGGTCAGGACGCTCTCGCGGTGGGCAACCCCGGCGGCGTAGCTTACTCAAACTCTTTGACGAGGGGCTGTGTTTCCGCGCTGAACAGAACGATATCGGAGAACAGAATGGTCTCCTATATCCAAACCGACGCGGCGATAAACCCCGGCAACTCCGGCGGCCCGCTTTTGAACAGCGCAGGTCAGGTCATGGGCATCACGACTATCAAGATCGCCAACACCGACTACGAGGGCATGGGCTTCGCGATCCCGTCAAACACGGCTATCGAGATAGCGAACAGCCTTATCGCGAAAGGCTATATTCCCGGCAGAGTTAAGCTTGGCATTACGGCTGCGCTTTACGACAACGGAACGCTGACGGGCATTGAGGGAATACTGATACATTCCATCGACACCGGCTCGCCGTTTGAAGGCACGGAAGTAAGACCCGGCGACGTTATAACAAAGATCGACGGCAAAAGCACGGCTACGTTCTCCGACCTCTACTCGATACTCGGCGAGCACGAACCGGGCGACGAGGTGACGGTCTCGCTTTACAGAGAACCGAGCGTAGGCGACGCAGGGAAGAATTTCAAGGTCACGATAAGTCTTGTTGCGGACGAACGTGACGCAGATGCGGATAGCTGATGATCTGGAAAACATCTTTAAAACAAAAATATATTTGTTTGATTATTGTTTAATTGCACAGAAACATAGCGTTTGTATTGGGCATTTTTAAATTTATTTTCTTGTGAAGAAATAAGAAATAAAATTTCAAAAAAAATTGAAAAAAATTAAAGTTTTTTCAAAAAAACTATTGGAATTTTACAAAAAATATAGTAAAATATATACGGTAGATATTTTAATCTTGGGTGGGATGATTTATGCGTGGAGTAAAAATTGTAAGTAGAACCGAAACTACGAAAATCATAGTCGATGACGAAACCAGACCGATTCCGGTTATACTGTTCTTACTGTTTACTGTTGCTACAACGGCGGTGAGCATTGTCGGAATTGTAAACCCTGAGCATCGTCGCTGGGCGTTCATTATGGCAGTAGCATACTTTATTGTCAGCGCCCTCATCTTCTCGGGCTATTCAACGACGGTTTCCAAGCAGAGCACATATAAGTACAAGGTTATCGTTGCCGAAGGTACTGATATGGATGAGTTCTACGATAAGTATGAGGTTCTCACACAGAAGGGCCGTGTATACGAGGTCGTAGAGAGAAGTTAAGGTCAATACGCAATTTTTCGGGCAGCCGGCATGGCTGCCCGTTTCTCCGTTTACGGGGTCAGCTTGACGATTCAGATATCGGTTCAAAAACAATATCTGCGCCCAGTCCTGCGGAGCTTATCATACGGGGGATGCCGGTGGCTTTGTCTGTCGTTATCGTGTAGCGCATACCGTATATCTCGCCGGAAAACACCGCCGCTGACTCGTCGGGGGTATCGGTGGGCGAATAGCTCAGCGCGCCCTCGGTCGATGCGTTCCTGATGATGTCGCACAGAAGGCGCGGCAGCGCGCGGCTGTCGAGACGCACCATTTCCGACGAGAAGCTCAGATCGCCGAAGCTTATCTTGCAGCCGCCCGGCGAGAAGGTGTAGACAAGCCCCTGCATCGACGGCGGCTCGCTGAAGCTCACGCTCATTATGCCGCCGAGGGAATTAGTGACGCTTGCTCTGTACTCTTTACCATCATAGCTTATGTCACACGGCGCGTTCCTTAGCTCGAATGAAGGCGACGCAGGCTGTGAAAAGCTGCCGCAGCCCGTAAACAGCAGGGCGAGGATAACGAATAAGACAGCAGGTAATAACTTTTTGATGACGATCACCGCTTTCATAAATAATAAAAAACCGATCTTTGGGTAGTGGTCTACTCAAAGATCAGTATTTTTTTCGTCTGTTGTTTTTAACTTTTACATTATATACTTGATCGCGTTTATAACGTCACGCGCCGTTACGCACGACATCGAGATATCGTCGGTGCATTCGTCGGCGGCAAAGCCGTGGATATATACGCCTGCCGCAGCAGCGGAAAGCGGCTCGACGCCCTGACATACGAGCGCGCCGATAATGCCTGCAAGCACGTCGCCGCTGCCGCCCTTTGCAAGGCTGCCGTTTCCGGTCGGGTTTACAAACGTGTCGTCGCCGTTCGTTATCACGGTGTTCACGCCCTTTAGTACGACGATGCAGCCGTGCGCCTTTGCAAATCCCTTCGCGATCTCCTCGCGGTCGCTTTGTACCTCTTTTACTGTCAGGCTGCACAGCCGCGCCATTTCGCCCGGGTGCGGCGTGATGATAGTCGGCACGGTGCGCTCCTTTAATATATCTGTATGCGAAGAAATGCAGTTAAGACCATCCGCGTCGATCACAAGCGGACGTTCGCATTTTTTTATAACAGCGTCGCAGACAGCCGCGGTGTCGTCGCTTACCCTAATTCCGCAGCCGATAACGACCGCGCTGCCGCCGTTTGCTTCCGTTATTATTCGGTCGGACGAACCCGCGCCGAGCGTGCCGTTTTCGCCGTCGGGGAGAGGTACGAAAACGTTCTCCCACAGATTTGACGCGCATATCGGATAAATGCTTTCGGGAATTATCATTTTCACAAGTCCTGCGCCTGCGGTCACAGCCGCGCTGCCGCACAGCATTGCCGCGCCTGCCATGCCGTAGCTGCCGCACACGCACGACAGCGTGCCGAAGGTGCCCTTGTTGCAGTCGCCGTCGCGTTTTTCGTTGAGCAGGTCGATGACCTTTTCATAATTCATAGCGGCGGCTATATCGGGATTTTTAGAAAAATTAAATACCTTCATTTGTCGCGCCCCTTTCTCGTATTACAATTATTATTCGGAAAGCTATGGAAAATATTCAAAAAAGCGGCAGCGGAGAAAAACCGCTGTCGCTCGTCGCTTTTATTTTTTCTTTTTTTGATCGGAGCTGTTTTGAGCCTTCGCGCTGTCCTTTTTGGCGGTGTCGGTGGCTTTCCCGTCCTTCTTCTCTGGCTTTTCAGGCTCGCTCTTTTTGAGAGTCGGCTTGTCGGAAGCGGGCTCGGCTGCTTTTGCCGTGCTTGCCTTGCCGAAAACGCCGGCTTTTATAAGCTCCGCCTTGACGTTCGTTCTCAGATACGGCTTCATCGCGTTCAGAGTTTTCTCGTCCGGCGAGAAAAGCAGCAGACAGTCGCCGTTGAATTTTTCAAGGTGCATCTCGGCGGCGTAAACGTCGTCGCCTGTTTCTGTGACACTTGCTTTGAAGAACTTTTTGTAGCTTTTGCCCTCGGCGTCGGAGTCCTTGAGCCTGCGAAGTGTGTTGAACTTCTTGATATCAACGCTTATCACCCTCTTGCGGCTGCGCTTTGCGGTGATCTTGTCTATGGTGATGTTGCTGTTTGTAACGGCGTATTCATACTCGACATACAGCCCCGTAACGAGGTAGTACGAGCCGTAAACCGCAAAGCAGAACGCTACCGCAGCGACAACTACAAAGTATCTCGTGCCGATGCCCGCAAGCCCCAGCAGCAGCAGTATCACCGGGACGGTAAAGATCAAAAGCATTATAGCTGCGAGCTTTAAGATATGCTTGCTGTTGTTTTTACGAACGACAAGCTGTTCATTAAATGAATCCATGTATGTTCACTCTCCGATTTTTAATATACCTCTATGATAGCATATTCGCAAAAATAATTCAAGAATATTGTGAAAAACACATAAAAATTTACATTTGTAAAAAATCCTGTCGAAAAAACCCGCAAAGCGGGAGGATAGCAGAACAAAACGCAATATAATGAAAATATTTCCGAAAATCCCTTGAAAATGCGCTTTAAAAATGATATAATCAAAATACTGAACGAATTTGATATTCCAAACGCGATGATGGAGCACAGTACCGTTTCCGCTTTAGTCAAAAGAGAGTGCAGGTCTGCGGCTGAGAGCCTGCTTGTACGGCGGTTTCGGGAATTTCACTTCGCAGCGGCAGGGCTGAACGCGGCGGTCAATTAGGCTCTGACGGCAAAGCACCGTTAAACGCTTAGAGTGCCTGTTTTTTGGCAGAATATGGGTGGTACCACGGCAAAGTTCGTCCCTTTGAAATGATCTCAAGGTCGTTTCAAAGGGCTTTTTTGTTGGAATATCGGCAATACAGAAACCATAGTGAAAGGAACTGAAAATATGAAAGAAAAGCTTGAAGAGATGCGCGAACGCGCAAAGCAGGAGCTTGCTGCCGCAGCGAATGTTGAAAACCTTGAGGCTTTACGCATCAAGTACGCAGGAAAAAAGGGCGAACTTACCTCTGTTTTGAAGCAGATGGGAAAGCTGTCGCCGGAGGAAAGACCCGTTGTCGGTCAGCTCGCAAACGAGATAAGACAGTTTATCGAGTCGTCAGTCGAGATGAAGAGGGCGGAGTTTGCCGAAGCGATGCTCGAAAAGCAGCTTGAAGAAGAGAAGATCGACGTCACGCTGCCCTCGGATGTATCTCCGCTCGGTCACAAGCACCCGCTGTCGATCGTTCTTGACGAGATCAAGGAGATCTTTGTAGGCATGGGCTTTGAAATCGTAGACGGCCCCGAGGTAGAGTACGATTACTACAACTTTGAGGCACTCAATATCCCGAAGGATCACCCCGCGCGCGACACGCAGGATACATTCTACATCACGGACAATATCCTTCTCAGAACGCAGACATCGCCAGTTCAGGTGCGCGTTATGGAGAAGCAGAAGCCGCCGATCAGGATCATCTCGCCGGGACGCGTTTTCAGAAGCGACGCCGTAGACGCGACGCATTCGCCGCTGTTCCACCAGATAGAGGGTCTTGTCGTTGACAAGGATATCACCTTCGCAGACCTCAAGGGTACCCTTGAAACGTTTATCAAGCGTCTTTACGGCGAAGAGAGCGTCGTTCGTTTCCGTCCGCACCACTTCCCGTTTACAGAGCCGAGCGCAGAGGTAGACGTTCAGTGCTTTAGCTGTAAGGGCAAGGGCTGCCGCGTGTGCAAGAACGAGGGCTGGATCGAGATCCTCGGCTGCGGCATGGTACACCCGAAGGTGCTCGAAAACTGCGGCATAGACCCCGAGGTATACTCCGGCTTTGCGCTGGGTCTCGGTCTTGAGCGCGTTGCCATGAGACGCTACGGCGTTGACGATATGCGCCTTTTCTACGAGAACGACACGAGATTCCTGTCTCAGTTTGAATAATAGGGGGTAGCAGTCATGAATTTATCACTCAGATGGTTAAAGGAATTTGTTGATATCGGAAACGTCGCACCGCGCGATTTCTCCGAAGCAATGACGATGAGCGGCTCGAAGGTCGAGCTGTTTGAGATAGAGGGCGAAAAGATCGACAAGATCGTTGTAGGTAAGATCATCTCAACAGAGAAACACCCCGACGCTGACAAGCTTATTGTGTGCAAGGTGGATATCGGCTCGGAGATACAGGTCGTTACAAACTGCACGTATCTAAAAGAGGGCGACTATGTGCCCGTTATTCTTGACAAGGGTCACTATTATGAAGGCTCTGCCGTAAAGCAGCTAAAAAAGGGCAAGATGAGGGGTGTACTCAGCGAGGGTATGTTCTGCTCAGTCACATCTCTCGGTCTTACTGCGCACGAGTTTCCGTATACCGACCCGGAGAAGGTGTTCGTCCTTCAGGACGATCCCGACCTTCACCCCGTTCCCGGAATGGATATCAAGGAAGCTATCGGTCTGAACGACACGAAGGTCGAATTTGAGATCACCTCGAACCGCCCCGACTGCTTCTCCGTGATCGGTCTTGCTCGCGAAGCTGCGGCTACGTTCGGCAAGGAGCTGAAGCTCCACACGCCCGAGGTAAAGACCTGCGGCAGATCAAGCGATGGTATGCTCGAGGTCAAGGTGCACGAGCCGGAGCTTTGCCCGATATACAGCGCGCGCATTGTAGAGAATGTACGCGTAAAGCCGTCTCCGCTGTGGCTTAGGGAGCGTCTCAGAGCTATGGGAGTGCGCCCGATAAACAATATTGTAGATATCACGAACTACGTTATGCTTGAGTACGGTCAGCCGATGCACGCGTTCGACCTGCGCTTTATCAAGGACGGAAAGATCAACGTCCGCAGAGCCGAGAACGGCGAGAAGATAACTACTCTCGACGGCATCGACAGAACGCTCACGAGCGACAACCTCGTTATCGCAGACGCAGAGAAGCCCGTAGCTATCGCCGGCGTAATGGGCGGCGAATACAGCGGCATCATGGACGACACAACGACGATCGTATTTGAGAGCGCGAACTTCAACGGCTCCTCCGTTCGTCTTACGGCGAAGTCGCAGAATATGAGGACAGACGCGTCTGCGCGCTATGAGAAGGGTCTCGACCCGAACGCCTGCCTTCCCGCTCTTGACAGAGCCTGCGAGCTCGTCGAGCTGCTTGACGCGGGCGACGTGCTTGACGGCACTATCGTTGACGACAACTCCGCGCGCGAGCCGCTCAGGATAAAGCTCAACGCCGACTGGGTAAACCACTTCCTCAACACACAGCTTTCGTTCGACGAGATGAAGGCTATACTCGAGAAGATCGACTGCAAGCTTGACGGCGACGATATTATCGTGCCGACCTTCCGTCCCGACCTCCTTCACAAGGCGGACATCGCGGAGGAGATCGCGCGTTTCCACGGCTACAACACGATCGAGTCAACTCCGCTTTCGGGCGGCGCGCAGGGCAAGTTCTCCGTTCGTCAGAAGTTCGATATGAACATCACGAACACGCTCATCGCGCTCGGTCTCGACGAGATCATGACGTACTCCTTCATCAGCCCGAAGTATTACAGCAAGGTAATGATGCCGGAGGATCACAAGCTCAGAAATTCCGTAGTTATCTCGAACCCGCTCGGCGAAGATACGTCGATAATGAGAACGACGGCTTTCCCGTCGATGCTCGAGATCCTTTCAAAGAACTACAACAACAGAAACGAGTATGCTTATCTCTTTGAGATCGCTCGTGAATACCGCCCGACAACTCCCGACAAGCTGCCGGATGAGAAGAACGTACTCACAGTCGGTATGTACGGCGGCGGTGTAGATTTCTTCAAGGCGAAGGGCGTTGCGGAAGAGGTAATGAAGCGTTCCGGAGTTGAGAACTACGAGTTCGAGCAGGCAAGCGACTTCTTCGGCTACCACCCGGGCAGATGCGCAAAAATCACCGTTGACGGCGAGTTTATCGGCGTT
Organism: uncultured Eubacteriales bacterium; assembly: GCA_900313125.1. Classification (GTDB taxonomy): domain Bacteria; phylum Bacillota; class Clostridia; order Oscillospirales; family Acutalibacteraceae; genus RUG592. The sequence continues at coordinate 8,309 of OMPZ01000261.1, forward strand.
ATCGGCGAGGTACACCCGAAGGTGCAGAACAATTATGGTATCGGCACGCGCGTTTATGCGTTCAGTATCAATACGGACACCCTGTTTGCAAAGGCGCAGCTCGACAAGCACTACAAGCCGCTGCCGAAGTATCCTGCCGTAACGCGCGACATCGCCGTTATATGCAGCAAGGATATCCCCGTTGCAACGCTTGAGAAGGCTATCAAAGAGGGCGCAGGCAAGTACCTTGAAAGCGTCAAGCTCTTTGACGTATACCAGGGCAAGCAGATCGCTCCCGGACTCAAGAGCGCGGCATTCAGCCTTACACTCAGGAGTTCCGAAGCAACGCTGACAGACGAGCAGGCTACATCTGCCATGAACAAGGCTATAAAGGCTCTTGAGAAGGTAGGAGCAGCGCTCCGCAGCTAACTCAAAATTAGTGTTAAATACCGCACAATGTGCAAGTGGATGCTTTGTGCGGTATTGCCATAAATATTATGCGATTTTATCGGATATTTTAATTTTATTTTTGAAAAAACCCTTGCAATTTCGGGGGAAATCTGTTAATATTATATATGTTGCTAATTCAAATTAGGAGGTGCAGACAATGGCAAAGTGTGATATCTG
>OMPZ01000260.1 GCA_900313125.1 uncultured Eubacteriales bacterium
ATAAAGCCGCCGCCGATACCACAGCAGCAGTCACAGCAGATGCAGGCGCCGCCTATACCTCAGCAGCAGATGCAGATGCCGCCGATGTACAACTTCGGAGGTTATCCGCAGCAGATGCGCCCGATGGGGTACGGTCAGATGCAGCCTGTTCAGAATATGTACCAGCCCCTGCCAAATCTTCAGGGCGTGCCGGGCATGATGCCGAACCAGGGCGGTTATATGAACTCGCCGTTCGGATTTGCCGGAGCGTTCGTAGATACGAACGAGGGAGCGTACAACCCCGCAATGCCGCCGTATACGGTACACCCGTTCCGTCCGGCACAGCAGGCAGCCGCACCGCAGATGCAGCAGGAGCAGGCATATAACCCCGCAATGCCGCCGTACACGGTACACCCGTTCCGCCCGGCGCAGCAGACAGCCGCACCGCAGATGCAGCAGGAGCAGGCATACAACTCCGCAATGCCGCCGTATACGGTTCACCCGTTCCGTATGTCGCAGCAGCAGGAGAACGCGCCGCAGGAATCCTATAATTCGGCAATGCCTCCGTATACCGTTCACGGCTTCAAGCCTGCAAAGGCAGAGATAGCCGCGCCGCAAATGTCGCAGGGCGACGGCACGGCGTACAATTCGGCAATGCCGCCGTACACCGTTCATCCGTTCAAGCCTGCTAAGGCAGAGATAACAGCGCCGCAGATGTCGCAGGGCGACGGCGGTGAGTCATACAACTCGGCGATGCCGCCGTACACCGTCCACCCGTTCAAGCCTGCGAAGGCAGAGATAACAGCGCCGCAGATATCGCAGGACGACGGCGGTGAGTCGTACAACCCCGCAATGCCGCCGTACACGGTACACCCGTTCCGCCCGGCTCAGAAAGTAACGGCTCCGCAGATCCCGTCCGGCGAACAGTCGTACAATTCGGCGATGCCGCCGTATACGGTACATCCGTTCAAGGCGAAGGATCCGACAAAGCAGCCGCTTCAGCCGCAGCTTTACGACCCGACGAAGGACGCGGCTTCCGAGATCCCCGAAACGCCCTTTACTGTATCGCCGCCGCAGGATAAGCCCAAGACTGCCGAGCCTTCGGACAGCGAAAAAAAGGGCAGCAATCATGACGAAGACGATTTCGGCGGATTCTTCCCGCCGAGCGCAGGCAGCGAGCCGGCAAAGCCCGAGCCGCAGCCCGTAACCCCGGAGGAGAAAAAGCCTGCACCTCAGCCTGAAAAAGCAGAGGAAAAGGTACCCGAGCCAAAGCCTGAACCAAAGGCAGAGACTCAGCAGCCCAAGCGCACACAGCGTCCTCTTGACGCGATCAAGGGCGTTATGACGCAGCGCGGCGATAAAGGTGTCAAAAAGCCTCCGATAACACAGAGGCTTGGAGAATATAGATTCTCATTGTTTGAGGAGCTGAGCGGAGGACAGGCCGGTAAGGTTCAGAAGCCCGCAGCGCCGAACAACAAGGGAAAAGAAGAGAAGAAAGAAACAGACAACGACAAAGTTACCACGGGAGGTAAAGAAATGCCATTCAATTTTAACAGCAGCAAGGGTGAGCCCGAGCGCAAGAAGAGCTTTTCCGAGAAGTTTCTTAACAAAAACGGCAAGAAAGCAACAGACCGCGCAGACGCATCGTCGCAGATCGTTCAGAACGGTACTCCGGCACAGAGAAAGTTTGTAGACGCGTCCGAATACGACGAGTGGGTATGCCCCGGCTGCGGCAGCACAAACCAGGAATACGTTGGTGTGTGCTCGTGCGGTGAGAGAAAACCGAGAAACGCATGGTAAAATGATCGCAAAGGAACGCAGCGCTGTCTGCGTTCCTTTTGCTTGAACGACAAAATACTTTATCCGGAGCATATTTATGACTAAGTGGAAAGAAATGAGACCGCTCTATCGGGCGATGATACTGATAATACTTTCGGCGTTTTGCTTTGCGCTGATGAATATGTTCGTTCATCTTTCTGGCGAGCTTCCGGCTGTGCAGAAGAGCTTTTTCCGAAACTTCATTGCGTTCATCATCGCATTGGCGGCGATAGTCAAAAACAAAACGCCGCTAAAGCTCGAAAAAAACGCCGTAGTGCCGCTTTTGCTGCGCTCACTTCTGGGAACTCTCGGCATACTTTGCAACTTCTACGCGCTCGACCGTCTCGACCTTGCCGACGCGTCGATCCTCAATAAAATGTCGCCGTTCTTCGTGATAATATTCAGCATCATGATACTCAAGGAAAAGATCACGGTGCCGCAGCTTTTGTTTGTCCTCGGCGCGCTTGTCGGCGCTGTATTTGTGGTAAAGCCGAGCTTTGCGAACACCTCGACCGTACCCGCGTTTATCGCGCTTTTTGGCGGCATTTGCGCAGGCTTTGCCTATACGATGGTGAGACTTCTCGGTCAGCGCGGCGTCAAGGGCGTTATCATAGTCGCATTTTTCTCCGGCTTCTCGTGTCTTGTCACGCTCCCGTTTCTGATCTTCAATTACCACCCGATGACACTCAAGCAGTTTATCATACTTATCTGCGCCGGAATGTCGGCGGCGGGCGGTCAGTTCACCATCACGGCGGCATACACTAACGCGCCGGCACGCGAGGTATCCGTGTACGATTACACGCAGATCATATTTGCGGCTGCGCTTGGATTTTTTGTATTCGGGCAGATACCCGACGCGCTAAGCTGGGTGGGGTACGCCATCATCGTAGCAATGGCGATACTGATGTTTATTTACAACAAACGCAGAGGTGAACCGTCTTTGCAGAAGTCGCAGTGACGGAAAACACGATACGCCGCAGAGACATTTACGCATACATTATCAACAGGATAGACAATAAATAAAGAAACAGGCACGTCGGAGATGATCTGACGCGCCTGTTTTAATATTAGTGTCAACACACCATAGTATTATTTCTTTTTCGAGGAAGGAAGCTTTGAATCGAGCTTTTCTTTAAATATGCTCATCATCTCGCGTCTGCCCTCGGCGGTCGAAAGATGGGAGAGGGGAAACTCTCCCGTAACGATCTTGACCATAATTACGATATACGCTTCGCCGAGAGCCGCCGTAAGAGCGGACGCCGTAGCTGCCGAGATCGCGCCGCCCATAACGCTGCCCGCACCGGGAATGAGCTTGAGCAAGGCTGTGACTATTGAGCGTCCGGCAATGGTAGTGCCCGTCGTGCCGATCATGCTTGAGAGAATGGCTGTGATAGTCGCTTTCTGCATGGGAATACCGAATATCGCGGTGATCTTCGCGAGCATAGCGATCTGTTCAGGAACGAGAACGGCGGCGTCGGGAAAAGGGATCGGGACGGCGCCCGTTACCGCGGCTGCCTTTGCTGACTTTGCCACCACCGCCTGCGCCTCCCGTTTTTTTATTTCTATGCTCGCTTTCTGGACAGACGCGAACGTATTCTGCACCGCCCGGGGGATAAGCTGATACATCACCTCGGTAAGGGCGTCAAGGCCATACGCCTTTACGGTGATATCCTCGTCAAGCTCGTAATCCTCCGCAAGTACGGGCACGATCTTCTCGACCGCGAGATTCTCCTGCTCGATGACACGCATAAGCTCGCGCACGTCTTTTTTTGAATACGACTGAGTGAGCACGATTATCACAGGAACGCTGCACGTCGTTGTCGCCGTAAGGAAGCTTTTGAGAAAAAATATCTCCGCAGGCTCTATCCTATGAGACGGAGTGCTGATGCAGTACCATACACAATGTACGGCTTCGCTCACCGAGCCGCTGAAAACGCCGCGCTGAACAAGTTTTTTGACCTCGTTGATAAGCCCGTCCATAGAATGCTTTCCTGCAAGCTCGAGACCGGGAGTATCGTAGATAGTCAGCGGAAATCCCGGCTTGCTCAGCGGACGGATATGCTCTGTTATAGGTTTGCCCGTACCTGTCGCGGCAAGGTTTTCGTTGAACACCTTATTGATTAGCGTGCTTTTCCCGACTCCCGTTTTGCCGAGAATAAGCACATTGAGCCTATTCAAGCTGCTGTATTCTTTTTTGACAGCGGAAATTATATCCTCCGCCACGCTGGTCGCGCTGTATTCTTCCATTTCATCTACCTCCTGCCAAAAGCGTTTTTTCTGACAAAACCATTATACCACATCCCCCCGCCTTTTTCAATACGCGGCCCGGGCAAGCGCCCGGTGGCAATTGCGCGGTTTTAGGCCGTTTAAGGCGCTGCTCTTGTCCCGCGCGGCTCGGCACTCCCAGAGTGCCTACTTTGTTTAAGGCGTGGAGAAAATGTTTTTTCTATAAAATTCAGCTTGCGCCCAAGCGGGTCTCCGCTGCCGCGTCGGTCGGTGTACCCCAAGGGCACTTCCTTCGGGCGCATCTGCTTTGCAGAGGTCTCCACAGGAGACCCGCACCCCAGCGGCGATAGAGCGTTAAAAAGTAAAAAATCTAACCAACGTAAATTCAGAAAGAAGGCTGTTTGTTTAAACCAAACACAATACACCGACCGATGTGGCAGCCCCGCACCCTTCTCACCTGCTCTGTTTAAGGCGCGATCAGGGAAAATAGTATTACAAAAGTGTAAATTTTACAAAATATAGTGAATTTGTTTTTGAACTATGGTATAATATTTTCTGTACGAAATTCAGATCATGGAGGTAAATGAGATGGGGAAGAGAATAAACGGCAGTACCGGGCATTACTGGTATAAAGCATTTTTTCTCGGCTTGTTTCTTGCTGCCGCATTTTTTATTCCTTATATAGTGCTGGGTAAGGGCTATTTCCTTTATTACGGCGATTTTAACGTTCAGCAGGTCCCGTTTTATCAGATGGTTCACGACGCGATCAGAAGCGGTCAAATGCAGTGGTCTCCCACGACAGACCTCGGCTCGAGCCTTGTCGGGTCGTATACGTTCTATCTTCTCGGCAGCCCTTATTTCTGGCTGACGCTGCCGTTCCCGAGCAAGGCGGTGCCGTATCTTATGGGTCCGCTGCTTATCCTGAAATTCGGGTCAGCGTCGCTTACGGGCTATATTTACCTCAGACGATATGTCAGGAACAAAGACCTCGCCGTTCTCGGCGGTCTGCTGTATGCGTTCTCCGGCTTTTCGGTGTATAACGTTTTCTTCAACCATTTTCACGAGGCGATCATAACGTTCCCGCTGCTGCTTGCCGCTATCGACGAATATATGGATAACAAGCGCAGGGGCGTGGTGGCGCTCGCCGTTTTCGCCGCGTGTATAGTCAATTATTATTTCTTCGTCGGCATGGTAGCGTTTGTTGTTATCTATTGGTGTCTGAGAATGCTCACGGGCAGCTACAAGCTGTCGGGCAGCGATTTCCTCCCTCTCGCGTTTGAGGTCGTTGTCGGCTTTGCAGGCACGGCGATCCTCCTTTTGCCGACGGTGCTGTTCGTTATCCAGAACCCGAGAGTGAACGATTTTCCGCAGGGCTTCGACGCGCTCGTTTACGGTTCGGAGCAGAGATATCTGCACATTATCCAGTCAATGTTCTTCCCACCCGATATCCCGGCGCGCCCGAATTTTACGCCCGACTCCAACTCGAAGTGGGCGTCGGTGGCGGCGTGGCTGCCGGTGTTCGGCATGACCGGCGTGATCGCGTTCCTTCAGAGCAAAAGCAAGAGCTGGCTCAAAAAGCTGCTGCCGTTTTTGTTCGTGTGTACGCTCGTGCCGATACTCAACGCGATATTCCAGATGTTCGTTATGTCGTATTACGCGCGCTGGTTCTATATGCTCACGCTGATGATGGTGCTCGCAACGCTGCTCGCTCTCGAAAATTCGCAAACGCGCTGGCAGCCCGCGATCATGCTTTCGCTTTCGATCACGGTGTTCATAACGATCTGCGTCGGCTTCCTGCCTAACGGAAACACCGGCGACGACCTTGATATTCTCGAGCAGGTCGGTCTTGAACGGTATTCCGACCGCTTCTGGATCTACTGCGCGATAGCGATAATGTCTCTTGCGCTGACGACGCTGCTTGTGCGTTCGCTTTCCAAAAACCGCAGAACGTTTGTCGTTAAGGCTATATCGTGCTTCGGAGTCGTTGCGGTTTTGTACTCAGGCTACATCATCGGTCTGGGCAAATCGCACAGCTACGACATCTATAATTTTGTGATCCCGTACTGCCTGAATAACGGCGACGACCTTGAGATCGACCGCCGCGAGCTCATGAGCTGCCGCAGCGATTTTTACGAATCTATGGACAACACGGGTATGTTCTGGCAGATACCGAATATACAGGCGTTCCAGAGCGTTGTGCCCGGCTCGATCTACGAATTTTACCCGTCTGTCGGCGTGACGAGAGACGTAGGCTCGCGCCCCGAGGTGGAGTACTACGGACTCAGAAGCCTGCTCTCCGTAAAATATCTCTTTGACAACGACGACGGCGAGGACGAGTTCCAGAACGAAGAGGGAAAGACGAGAATGCCCGGCTACCGCTTTATCGGCAGGCAGAACGGCTTCAAGGTGTTTGAAAACAAAAACTATATCCCTTACGGCTTCTGGTATGACAGCTATATCACAGAGGACGAGTACGAGACCGTCGAGGAGAAGGACCGTCACCTTCAGCTCTTGAAGTCGCTCGTTTTAAGCGACGAGCAGACTGAAAAATACGGCGACCTTATGGAGCACGACGACTATTTGAGAGAAACCTACGACGTGGCGTCCTACAACGCCGACTGCACAAGGCTCAAGGAGCACACCTGCAGTTATTTTGAATACGCGAAAAATTCCTTCCACGCTCAGATCACCGTTGACGCGGACGACGGTGAAAAGCTCGTGTTCTTCAGCGTTCCGTTCGAGAACGGCTGGAGCGCGACCGTAAACGGTCAGCCCGCAGAGATAGAGAAGGTCAACATCGGCTTTATGGCGGTAAAGGTACCGGTCGGCAGCAGCGAGATACAGTTTGAATACAGAACGCCCGGTCTGTACGAGGGCGCGGCGGTAACGGCTGTCAGCATCGTGCTGTATGCGGTCTATATCGTGATCTCGAAAAAGAACAATAAGCTGAAACCGCGCCTGAAGCTCAGAAAGAGCTACAGGGTAGCCGCGATAGGCTCGAACGAAGAGCTCGGCGACAGATACAAAAACCTCTCGCTCGGTTCACGCCCGATGAAACGGCGCAGGGTAATAAAAACGGAAAATGAGAATATTATAGAAGAAGAGACCGGCGGCGCCGCAGACGACGCGGAAAATGACGAGCCCCTGACGGCAGACGCCAAAGAACTATCGGTCGGTACGGAGAACGCGGAAAACGAGCCCGACAACGCTCCGGTAGCTCCCGAAAAAGAGGACGAAGGGGAGTAACTCGCGCCGACCATTCGGAAATGGAGTATGTATATGTCAAACTTTGATGAATTGCTTGAAAGCTATAAAGAAGAATTTCTGAGAGACCTCGACGAGCTGCTGAAAATTCGTTCCGTTTCGGCAGACGGCGAGGAGATTCCTCAGCAGGCTCTGCGCTGGATGCTCGACAAGGCTGAGAGCTTCGGTCTGAAAACGAAAAACGTAGACAACATCGCGGGTCACGCCGAGTACGGCGACGGCGAAAAGCTCTGCGGCGTTCTGACGCACCTCGACGTCGTGCCGGTAAACGCTGCCGAGTGGTCGTGCGAGCCGTTCGCGCTGACAAGAAAGAACGGCAGAATGTACGGACGCGGCGTTGCCGACGACAAGGGCGCGGCTCTCGCGGCGCTCTACTGCCTGCGCGCTCTCAAGGAAAGCGGTGCTTCGGGCAACCGTGTGCGCGTTATCTTCGGCACGTCCGAGGAGATAGGTATGCAGGATATGCAGACCTATTTTGAAAGCGAGCCGCTGCCCGACCTCAGCTTTACGCCCGACAGCGAATACGGCATCTGCCGCGCCGAAAAGGGCATAATGCACCTTGAGATAATTTCCGAAAAAGCAAACAACACCGCTCTCATGCAGTTTGAAGCAGGCTCGGCGAACAATGTCGTTCCCGATACGGCGTTCGCTATCCTCGACTGCAGCGACTACGAGGAGCACAATCTCCAGCGTCTTGCCGACGCCGCCGGACCCGGGGCGTTCGATCTCAGATTCACGATCGACGGTCTGAAGGTCACATCTCACGGCAAGGCTGCCCATGCCTGCGAGCCGGAAAAGGGCGTGAACGCCGCGGCAGCTCTCGCGGAGATAATCTGCGCCGTTCTCGGTACGGAAGCCGTAGGCGACCTCTGCACGTTTATCAACTACTGCATCGGCAAGGAGACGAACGGCCGCTCGATGGGCATCAAGATGAGAGACGCTGTGTCCGGCGAGCTGACGCTCACGCTCAGCCGCGTGCATATCACGGAGCGTGAAGCGCGCGCCGTAGTAGATGTGCGCTACCCCGTTTCGTTCCTTGAAGAGGTCGTGCTCTACCAGATCAAAAAGGTCGCCGCGCGCGAGGGGCTGACAGTTCGCCTTATCGACGGCGAAAAGCCGCTTTCTCTCGACGAGAGCGCGCCTATAGTAACGGCGCTCACAACGGCTTACAAAAATGTTACGGGCGAAGAGCCCGAGCTTTACACGACGGGCGGCGGCACCTACGCCAGAATGCTCGGCGGCAAGGGCGTTGCCTTCGGACCTGTGTTCCCCGGCGATGATTCGAGGATACATAATTCGGACGAGTCGATCGACGAGGAGAACTTCTTTAAGCATTTCAGGATCTGCCTTGAAGCGATGAACGAAATGATGAAGGCGTGACAAGAATCAATAAACAGGAAGTGACGTATCAATGAATGCGGAAAAAATGATAAAAACCGAGTCGAAGCACTCGCTTTCGGGCAAATGGGTCGCAGCGGAGCTTTCGATGCTCGTGCTCATGTTCGTGCCGATAATCGTGTCCGCCATAGCAATGCTGTCATACGCGGTGCTCGGGGAGTCGGAGCTCAAAGAGGTGTTCGGCAGCGAGCCTGTCAAGGGCGCGTTGTTTGTGGTGCTGAACCTTGTGGCTGTGGCTGCGCTGCTGCTGCTTTCTCCGACGTACAACGGCTTTGCAAGGCTCTACTCCGGTATCGCCGACGGCAAAGAGCCAGACGCCGCCGAGGTCTTTTGGTTCTTTGACAGCAAGCAGAGGTACATTTCCGCGCTGACGTTTATGTCGGTGCTGCTCGTAAAGTGCGTCGGTATCCTCGCTGTGTGCGAAGCTCCGGCATTGGCTGTCGCGGCGGCTGCTTACGGTACCGCCGAGGAAAACGAAACGCTCTCGTTCGTAGCTGTTTGCCTTGCCGTAGCGGGGCTTGTGGGCGCGTTTTTCTGGTTCCACCGCTTTGCGTTCCAGATGATGCTGTTTTCATACTACGACTACGATCCGCTCACAGCGGCTCAGAAGGGCGCGGCGGCCGCAAAGAACGGCACGGGCAAGCTCGTTATGCTGACGCTCTCGTTTATCCCGTGGATACTGCTCACGCTGCTTGTGCTGCCTTTCGTTTACGTTTTCCCGTATATGACCTGCTCGTATTTCGTTTCGGCGAAATACCTGATAGGCTCTATGCTCGAAGGTGAGCGCGCCGCCGAAGAAGCACGCGCGGACGTACCTGCCGGGCAGACAGGCGAGGATGTACCTGCTGAAAATGCGGTCGAAGAGACAGCGGAGAATGTCAGCGCGGCGGCAGACGATCCGGAAGAAAACGCCGAGGAGGAAAATGCGGAGGAAGCTCCGGCGGAAAATATATCGGAAGCTGCGGACATCGCGGCAGCGGAAAACGTTCCCGATGAAGGCGGGAAAAAGCTCACACTTGAAAAGGACGGCGAGACAGCACAGTAAGGAGGGGGAACAATGACGGTATCACTTTGCGTGATAGCTTACAATGAGGAGGAGCATATCAGCGGACTGCTTGACGATATATCTCAGCAGACTTATCCGCACGACCTGACGGAGATAATTTTTGTCGATAACGGCTCGACCGACACGACGCCTGCGCTGCTGTCAAATTTCGAGC
>OMPZ01000259.1 GCA_900313125.1 uncultured Eubacteriales bacterium
AAAAAACATCAAATATTAAGAAAGGTAAATTTAGAAAGACACTTTTCCATTAAATCAGGCAAATTTAATTAATACAAGGTTAGGTTATGATATTACATCGTTTACCCCTGCTTCCTCTTGTACTCCGCAATAAAATTGTACAGCAGCGCGGAAAGTCCTATCACCGCCGTTGCGACGGCACATACCGAGCCGATCACCTGACGTACCCTGAGCCGCTTTGAAAGCTTCCTGAGATTCTCCTCGATCAGCTCGGCGTCAATACCGCTCGTCTCAACGCGAAAACGCGGCGTTCTCCGCTCGTTTCTGCTTTCGTAGTAGCCGCGGCATTCCTTACAGCCCTCAAGGTGCTTCTCCACCGCGCAAACGGTCTCCTCGCTGGCTTTTCCGCTTTCGTATATGTCTGCAAGATCTCTTGCCATGTCACAGGTTATTTCCATTTGTAAGCTCCTCCGTCAGTTTTTTCTTCGCCCTGTAAAATATTACCTTCGCCGAGTTTTCCGTAATGCCCATCGCGGCTGCCACCTGAGCAAAGCTCATGTCGGCGTATATTCGGTAAAAAACAACGTCTCTGTATTTTTCGGGCAGCCTTTCGACCGCGCCGCGCAGACTAATCGCTTCGCCCGCTTTTTCCGCCATGAAGAGCGGGTCGCCGTCGCCGCCGTCGGAGAGATATTCGGCAATGTCGCTCAGGCTGACGTCGCCCATGCTTTTCCTGTTCTTTCTAAGATACCTGAAATAAACGTGCTTTGCTATCGACGCGATAAATGTGAACATATCGCTCTTGCCCGAAAAACGGTGCAGCGACAGTATCGTCTGGTAAAAGGTCTCCTGCGTGAGATCCTCGGCAAGCTCGCGGTCGGAGCAAAGCTTGAGCAGGAACAGATATATTCTGTTGTAATATCTGCGGCACACAGCCTCGTATTCCTCTCGCAAGGGAAACCGCTCCTTTTATGAAATTGAAATACCGCTCTCCGATAATTCTATAAATTAGCATAACATTATCCGTGAAATGTGTCAAATAAATAATTTAAAATTTTTTTAAAAAAACTATTGACAGAACGCTTGTCTTATGCTATATTGATATTGTACTAATTGTTGTGATACAATCAAACGAGGGAAGTACGGACGCCAACCGAAACATGGCATATTTTTTTACCGACTATGTATTAGTTGAAATAATACAAATACGGTATGCAAAATTATAACAGAAAGGGAGGAGCGCACTTGTTCAGCACATTCAATATCAATTACCGCAGCGGCGAGCCGATTTACCAGCAGATATACAACGAAGTTGTCAAGGAGATATCTCTCGGCTTGCTTATGCCGCAGGAAAAGCTTGCTACCGTAAGGGAGCTTGCGGCAAACCTCGGCATTAATCCGAACACCGTGTCAAAGGCGTATCAAATGCTTGAGCAGAGCGGCTACATCTACTCCGCAGTAGGTAAAGGCTCGTTCGTGGCAGACAGCTCAAGCCAGCTTGCCGGTCTAAAGGAAAGCACTATGAACAACCTGAAAAAAGACCTGAAACAGGCGTCAAACTTGGGCGTAACGAAAACAGACGTTACTGCGCTTGTAGACGAAGTATACCACGGAGGTGACAAATAATGCTGGAGATCAAAAATATCACAAAAACATTCGGAGAGAAAACGGCTCTTGACAATTTGTCGTTCACCATACCCGACGGCTCCGTGTTCGGTCTTATAGGCTCAAACGGTTCGGGTAAATCGACGCTTTTGAGGATAATCGCCGGTATCTACGAGCCTGACAGCGGCACGGCCGAGATCGACGGCGTGTCTACCTTTGAAAACCCGGAGGTAAAGTCACATTGCTTTATGATCTCCGACTTCCCGTATTTTTACAACAACTCTACAGTCGAGAACCTCGCCGACCTTTACCGCGAAATGTACCCGGCGTGGGACGAGGAAAGATTCAAGAAGCTCTCCTGTATGTTCCCGATAGGCACAAAGGACAGGATCGTTAATATGTCGAAGGGTATGCAGCGTCAGGCGGCGCTTATGCTCGCGCTCTCGACCTGCCCGAAGTACATCATGCTCGACGAGATCTTCGACGGACTCGACCCGGTAGTTCGTCAGCTCATCAAAAAGCTGCTCATGGAGATGGTCGTTGAAAACGGCACCACCGTAATCATCGCATCGCACAACCTCCGCGAGCTTGAGGACGTCTGCGATCATATCGGACTTATCCACAAGGGCGGCGTTATCATGGAGAAGGATCTCGACGAAGCAAAGCTCGGTATCCACCGTGTTCAGGCTGTATTCGCAGAGGACAAG
>OMPZ01000257.1 GCA_900313125.1 uncultured Eubacteriales bacterium
ATCGTCGTATATTACACACTGTTTAACAAATGGCTATTGAAAAATCCCTTATTTCGACAAATTTTACAAAGCAACAAAAAAATTTTTAAATAAAATTTCCGAATTTCTATTGACTTATTTTCGGCGTTGTTGTATGATACATAATAGGCAGTTTGTTGAACGCGATGGTCGGAAATATAGGGTGAATTACTGCAAGAGGTGTATATTTTGTTAGATCTTCCAGCCTTTGGCGGCAGCAATTTATCGGACGCTGAGCTCGCAAAACTATACGACAAGGGCAGCGACGGCGCCTTTGCCGTTTTAATGGACCGCTATATAGGTCTGATACGTTCTATAACGTCAAAATACAGAGTGTCCGGACTTGAGCCCGACGACCTTACTCAGGAGGGGCTAATGGGTCTGATGTGCGCTGCGAAAAGCTACAAGAGCGAGGGCGGCGCAAGCTTTCGGACGTACGCGTCGCTGTGTATCGACCGCAGGATAATCTCGCTGCTAAAGCGCAGCGAAAGCGGCAAGGGCAAGGCTCTCAACGGCTATGTTTCGATCGACGACGAGCAGTTTGAGAAAATGTCTGGCGGCGTCAATCCCGAAGATATGTACATCAGCAACGAGAGCGTGGCGGCGCTCGGTCAGGCTGTGGCAAAGCTTTTGTCTGAAAAAGAGCAGAGGGTGCTCCGGCTTTACCTTGCCGGTGAGACCTACGCCGAGATCTCCGACGCATTGGGCATGAACAGAAAATCTGTTGACAATGCGATGCAGCGAATACGAAAAAAGCTCAGGGATCACATTTCAAGCATTTCTCCGTGACGCAAGCGCCGCGGGGATCATGTGAAACCGTGAAAACGGTTCTATATTTTATTTTTTTTAGAGAAAGAAACGAGGTTAATCAAATGTACGAGGACAAGACACTTAAATGCAAAGACTGCGGAGCAGAATTTGTTTTCACAGCCGGCGAGCAGGAGTTCTACGCTTCAAAGGGCTTTGTAAACGAGCCGCAGAGATGCAGAGATTGCCGCGCAGCGCGTAAGAATGCAGGCAAAGCTCCCCGCGAGTTTTTCGAGGCTACCTGCGCAAGATGCGGCGGAGTGGCAAAGGTTCCTTTCCAGCCGAGGGAAGATCGCGATGTTTATTGCAGCGAGTGCTTCGCAGCTATGAAAGCAGGCAAGTAAAATTAAGCGTAAAGTATCGCAGCAGATCTCACCTTGCAAACCTCATGCTTGTATATACTGAAACTCTTATTTTGCGAAAGTCACCGTCATGCCGTGTGGTGTGACGGTGTTTTTATTGCCGGGCAGCGGGCAGGCGCCCGCAGGCAATAGCGCGTTTTCACTTTGCTTAGAACACAACTTCTTTACCGCGCGGCTCGGCACGCCCGGCGTGCCTACTTTGTTTTGGTGCGGAACAGATGTTGTTTTACCGATAAAATTCGGCGGAACTTGCTTGTCGGCGAGTGCCGACCCCAAGGGCACTTACTACGTCTCCGAAAAAACTAATTTTATATGTATAATTGACGAAAAAACGATCGAGGTGATCGTCAAAATGAAAAAAATAATTGCCGCCGCTATGTGCGCGGTAATCACCGCGGCTGTGCCGTGCGCGCAGGCGAGCGCAGCCGTTCAATATGAAAACGCCGCTTTCGTCGAGAGCGGCAGAGCGTACGGAAATTTCGAGTACGATACGCTCACATCGGGCACGGTGGAGATAAAACGCTACAACGGCAGCGAGGAGCACGTCGATATCCCCCGCGAGATAAACGGCATGAAGGTCACATATATCGGCTGGAACGCCTTCAAAACGAGCCCCACGCTCAAAAGCGTATCTATCCCCGACAGCGTTACGGCTATCGGCAAATGGGCGTTTTTTAGCTGCAAAAAGCTCGAGAGCGCGCCGCTGCCCGATTCTGTCAGCTCGATAAGCGCGTATGCCTTTGCCGGGTGCGACGCTCTCAGCGAGGTCGAGCTGCCTTCCTCCGTGCACTCCGTCGGTGAAAGCGCGTTTGCCGGCTGCGCAGGGCTTGAAAAAGCGGTGATACCCGAAAGCGTCGTGTCGATAAGCGACCGGGCGTTCTACAATTGTCCGAAGCTCACGATTTATTGCTGCCCCGGCACCGCCGGTGAAAGCTACGCTAAGCGGGAAGATATTCCTTATCTGCTGATGTCCGCCGGCATTTGCGGCGACGTTGACGGCGACGGTCGGATAAATTCGTCCGACGCGCTGAGCGTTCTGCGTGCAAGCGTCGATCTTGAAACGCTTTCGGAGCTTTCACGGCTGCGCGCGGACGTCAATTCCGACGGCGCCGCCGACAGCAGCGACGCGCTCGAGATACTCCGCAGCTCAGTCGGCTTGGGCGGCAACGCAAAAATCGGTAAAAATCTGTAGCCGTACCATTGAAAAATTTGCCCAAAAGTGGTAAAATAATATTTAGCTACTTTTTTGTAAAGGACTGAATTTGAATGAACAAGGGAAGATTTTACATCACAACACCTATCTATTATCCGTCGGGCAATCCGCATATCGGACATTGCTACACGACGGTCGCGTGCGACTCGATCGCGCGTTATAAGCGTATGCAGGGCTACGACGTGATGTTCCTCACAGGAACGGACGAGCACGGTCAGAAGATCGAGCAGAAGGCGAAGGAGATGGGCATCACTCCTAAGGAGTACGTCGATAACATCGTCGCTGTCTTTAAAAAGCTATGGAAATACATGAACGTCGATTACGACCGCTATATCAGAACGACGGACGACTATCACGTTGAAGCCGTTCAGAAGATTTTTAAGGAGCTTTACGACAGGGGCTACATCTACAAGGGCGAGTACAGCGGCAACTACTGTACGCCCTGCGAGAGCTTCTGGACCGACAGTCAGCTTGACGATGACGGCTGCTGCCCCGAGTGTCACCGCCCCGTAAAGCAGGCGAAGGAAGAAGCGTACTTCATGAAGATGGCTCCGTTTGCGGAGCGTCTTGAAACGCTGCTTACACAGACCGACTATCTCCGCCCGAAAACGAGAGCGACCGAGCTTGTAAACAACTTTATCAAGCCGGGTCTTGAGGATCTTTGCGTTTCGCGTAACTCCTTCAAGTGGGGCATTCCCGTTCCGTTCGACCCCGACCACGTTGTTTATGTGTGGGTAGACGCGCTTTCAAACTACATCACCGCGCTTGGCTACTGTAACGACGCTTACGACGATTACGACAAGTTCTGGCCTGCCGACGTTCACATGGTCGCAAAGGATATTCAGCGTTTCCACGCTATCACATGGCCGGCTATCCTTATGGCGCTCGACCTTCCGCTGCCGAAACACCTCGCTGTTCATGGCTGGATCACGTTCAACGGTCAGAAGATGAGCAAGTCGCTCGGCAACGTCGTTGACCCGTTCGTTCTCGGCGAGCGTTACGGCGCGGACGCTATCCGTTACCATATCCTCAGAGAAATGGCTCTCGGCGCGGACAGCTCGTTCTCCAACGAGATCATGATAAACAGGATCAACACCGACCTTGCCAACGGCTTGGGCAACCTCGTTTCGCGTACCGTTGCGATGGTCGAGAAATATTTCGGCGGCACTCTGCCGACCGACAGAGAACACGGCGACTTTGACGACGAGCTCATCACAGAAGCGACGGCTCTTCGCGACAAGGTAGACGAGTACATCGACAAAACGCAGCTCAACAACGCGCTTGCCGAGATATTCAAGCTCGTGTCGCGCGCAAACAAATATATCGACGAAACTACGCCGTGGGTACTCGGCAAGGACGAGACAAAGAAGGCGCGTCTCGCGACCGTTCTTTACAACCTGCTCGAAGCTATCCGCATAGCGGCAACGCTGCTTTCGGCGTTCATGCCTTCGACAATGCCGCTCGTGTTCGAGCAGATAGGCGCGGACGCGGATTCCGCCTGCTACGACAAGGCTGAGAGCTTTGGCGTTCTGCCGCTCGACGTAACGGTCAAGAAGGGCGCGGCTATCTTCCCGAGGATCGACGTTGACAAGGAGATCGACGAGCTCAACGAGATCGTTAAGAAGAACGCCGAGGCCGCTAAGAAGGCTGTCGAAAAGGAGCAGAAGCAGGACGAGAAAAACGAGAAGCCCGAGGGCGTTGCGCTGATCGGTATCGACGATTTCGCGAAGGTCGAGCTGAGAACGGCAAAGATCGTTGAATGCGAGCCTGTGAAGAAGTCGAAAAAGCTGCTCAAGCTCACGCTCAACGACGGCGAGGGAACGCGCACGGTAGCGTCCGGCATCTCGCAGTACTACAAGCCCGAGGAGCTGATCGGACACACGGTCATAATCGTGGCAAACCTCAAGCCGGCAAAGCTTTGCGGCGTTGAGAGTCAGGGCATGATACTTGCCGCCGACTGCAAAAACGGCGATGTCAAGGTGATCTTCGCCGACGATATCCCCGAGGGAAGCAAGAT
>OMPZ01000256.1 GCA_900313125.1 uncultured Eubacteriales bacterium
AATTCAAAAACATTTAACTATTTCATCAAAACATACAAAAGGATTGATAAGATTTTTATACCGACATTGCCGCTTGTTTTTTTGTGTATTTATTTCACATTCAAGACACTTTTTTGCCAATAATAAAAAACAGACATGAGCATAGACCCATGTCCGTTAAGTTGCTGTGAGAAATATATATCCGTTATTTCAGGAAACTTTTCCATGCCTGCTGCCACTGACTATCGCTGTAGACAGTTCCGTGGTCGACAGTCTGGACCGTTTCGCTGTAAACGATGATGTCAAAATCGGTGATGAAATCCTCGCTGCTCGTGTTGTTAAGATACGTCTCGTTCGTCGTGCCGTCGCTCTGCTTGCTGTAGTCGGTCTTGATGTAGCTGAACAGCGGCGGCGTTTCGGCGTTTTTCGCGACCTTCTTTGTGTAGTAAAAATAGCCGCCAAGCGCGCCGTTTGCGTCCGTTTCCGGGATAAATACCCAGTCGGGAGAAATCGTTTGTGACGCGGTAACGAAATCATTCCACAAAATATACCCGCTGTCCTTATTTTGTGAGACCCACGCTTTGTCGCGCGCGTATTGGTCGGAAAAATCGACGAACACCCTGACAAAGCAGTCGTCGGTTCCTGTGTTCTTCACCTTCACGACCTTTTGGAAAACGTTGTCGGAAAGCGTCTGCGCCGACGGTGAGGAAAACGTCTCGTTGATGCTGACGAGCCCCTCGCCCACGGTGAGCTTGTTTTCCTTCTCGCTGCTGCCGCCGAGGTACGCGAGCGTTACGCCGACAGCCGCAAAGATCATGACCGCAGCCGCGCAGATAATTATGAGATATCTTCTCTTCATGTCACATTACCTGCTTTCTCTTTACAACGTCGTAAACCGCCGTGACTTGTTCGACCGTCATCAGTTCGCCGCCGCCGGGAAGCGACAGCCCGAGGTTGTCCGCCTGAATGGCGTAGGCGAAAACATCGACCGTGACCGTGCGCTTGTCATGACCTATCTCTTGGTCAATGAAGCTTTTGAGCTGGACGCGGTCAAAAACCGTTACTGTATCGCCGCCCGGCGAAAGCATTTTGTTGTAGCCGAAAACATACTCGTCGTACTTTCGCCCGTCTACCGTGACTTCTTGGTAACGGTCTGTTCCGAAAGGAAGTAAATACCAGCCGCTTTTTGAATTATCGCCCTTGTGATACGAAAAATCTATATTTTCGCCCGCCGTGCCGATCTGCACGCCGTCTGACACGGTTTCCAGCTTGAAAAGCTCGGCTGATTTCTTCGGGGTCGTCGTGTCGATCGGAGTACCCTCTTTGTGCGTAATTCCATCGGCAGCTGTATCAGTCTCATAAAGCAGCGTAACATTGTCCTTCGGCACGCGGATCCTGACAAAAACGTACTCGTCCTTGCTGCCGTCGTTTACGAGCTTTGGCGCTTTGTCTACCCTGCTTTGCGACACGACGTCGGTGTCGGTGTAGTTCGACTCGTCGATCTTGACCGACACATTGCCGATCGTGATGACGTTGTCCTGCTCCTCCTTGTCAACGAGGAACGCGAACGCAAGTCCGCAGATGAGCAGAATTACTATCGCCGCCGCTATTGACGTGCCAAGGATCATACGACGTCTTTTTTTCATAACTGCTCACCTCCGTTACTTGCTTGTTATCAGTTGTCGATGACCCTTTGCCATACCTGTTGGGGGTCATTCGCTTCGGTGTTTAAGCCGAGGTACTGCGTTTGAATGCCGTACGCCTCGACGATGATGCTGTAGTCGCGCGTCCTGTCGAGCTTCGTTTCGTTGAAATTTGTCACGATGAACTTATCAAACAGCGCGCTCGTCTGTTCGCCCGTTTTAAGAGCCTGCAAGCCGCTGACATTTTCACCCTTATATCCATAGATATAAGAATATGTGCCGTCGCCGTTTGAGCCTTTCTGCACCTCGACCCATGAGCTTCTAAATACCTGACCGAATCCCGTTGTACTGTCCCGGTCGGGCGTCGCACCGTCAACGATGAACTTATACATCGGCGTGTCAATATCGCCCGTGCCTTCGATCGCCTTGCCGTTATCATCGCCTTGTGTGCCTTCAAGGATCACCTTCGCACACGGTATCGTCACCTTGAGGAAAACATAAGCGTCGACCTCTTCGTTGTTGACGATCTTAGGATCCTTCGCCACAACGTCGCCGGGGACGATATTCTTCGCGTTCGAGGCTTTCCAATTCGGCTCGAGCAGAACGATGTCAAGCCGCCCGGCTTCAAAGGTGTTCGTGATGAGATCCTTTGACGTGAACATCGCC
>OMPZ01000255.1 GCA_900313125.1 uncultured Eubacteriales bacterium
GACAGCCCGATGGAAAAGCTGTTCAAGCTGTCTGAGCACGTAACGAACGTGAGAACGGAGATCATCGCCGGTCTTACAACGTTCTTCGCTATGGCTTACATCATTTTCCTTAATCCGCTGATCCTCGGCGAGGGTTCGCCCGCCGCTATGGCAAACACGGCGGTCGTAACGGCAACGTGTATCGCCGCGGCTATCGGCACATGGCTGATCGGTATCCTTTCAAACTACCCTATGGCGCAGGCGCCGGGTCTCGGACTCAACGCGGTATTTTCCTACACGCTTTGCGGCGCGTTCGGTCTTTCGGCAGGAGCTTCGCTCTCGGCAGTTTTCCTTGCCGGTATTTTCTTTATTATCCTTACGGTGACGGGCGCAAGAACGGCTCTTGTAAAGGCGATCCCCGTAAGCCTTAAAAAGGCTATCGGCGCAGGTATCGGTCTGTTCGTCGCTCTTATCGGCTTTGTGAACGCAGGCATCGTTATCGGTGAGTCAAGCGGCTCGGCAACTACGATCGGTCTGGGCAATTTCTCGTCGCCGACAGTTCTTCTCGCTTGCTTCGGTCTTATCCTGACGATCGTTCTCGTTATGGCAAAGGTACCGGCGGCTCTCTTTATCTCAATGATCGGCACGTCCGTTGTGGGCTGCATCTTCCAGTTCTGCTTCGGCGTGGAAATGGGCGTTACCGCTCCGTCAAGCTGGGTACCGTACCTTGATTTCTCGATGTTCGGTCAGTGCTTTACGGGCTTTGGCGAGCTGTTCTCGGCGCCTATCGCGTCGCTCATCGCAACGATGATAACTCTCGTAATGGTAGATATGTTCGACACGATCGGTACTCTTATCGGTGCTGCCGACAAGGCGGGCTACCTTGACGAAAACGGCGATCTCCCGAAGATCGAAAAGGCAATGCTCGCAGACGCTATCGCTACATCTACGGGCGCAGTTGTAGGTACATCGACAGTTACGACCTACGTCGAGTCAACAGCCGGCATTTCCGCAGGCGGCAGAACGGGTCTTACTTCTATGGTAACGGGCATCTGCTTTGCGCTGGCTCTGTTCCTCTCTCCGATAGTAGGTCTTGTTCCAAGCGCGGCTACAGCGCCTATCCTTATCGTTGTAGGCGTAATGATGTGCAGCTCGCTCAAGGATATCGACTGGGCAGATCTCGAGATCGCTATCCCGAGCTTCCTGACTATCACAGGTATGCCGTTCTTCTACTCGATCACGGACGGTCTTGCATTCGGCTTCATCGCTTACGTTGTAGTTAAGCTTGCCAAGGGCAAGGCAAAGGACATTCACCCGCTTATGTACGTTATCGTCGCTCTGTTCATTATAAAATATGTTCTCAGCGCGCTTTCGTCGATGGGTGTTCTTTAATGACAAACAAATAAAACAACAAAGGAGTATGCCCCGGGATTTCCGGCGGACATACTCCTTTTTTATATTGATTTATGAAAAGATCTCCTCAGCGTAGCGGACGGTCTCCATTGCGTCCTTCGCGTATTTGTCGGCGCCTATCATGTCAGCGTACTCCTGCGTGAGGACAGCACCGCCGACTACCACCTTCGCCTTTGAGCCGCTTTCGCGCAGCAGCTTGATCGTCTCCTCCATCGCGGGAACGGTCGTTGTCATAAGCGCGCTAAGCCCGACGAGCTTTATGTCGTTCTCGAGGGCGCAGTCGCGTATCGTTTCTGGCGGTACGTCCTTGCCGAGGTCGATAACGTCGTAGCCGTAGTTTGAAAGCAGCACCTTGACGATGTTTTTGCCGATGTCATGGATATCGCCCTTGACGGTCGCGAGGATAAGCTTGCCCTTGCTCGCCTTGTTCTCGCTTGAGAGAGCCTCGCGCACCGCTTCAAACGCCGCCTTTGCCGCGTCCGCGCTCATAAGAAGCTGAGGCAGGAACACGGTGTTTTCTTCAAAGCCCTTGCCCACCTTGTCGAGCGCCGGTATTATCTGGTCGTTTATCACCTCAAGAGGGTCGCTCTCACGCACAAGACGCGCGGCGACGCTTTTCGCCTGCTCCGACAAGCCCTTGATTATAGCGCGCTTCAGCGGCTCGTCGCCTGCGTCTACGCCGCCCTTCGCGGCAGGCGCTGCCGACGAGACTGTGCTGCCGACAGTAACGTTCGACGCAAACTCTATGTAGCCGCCGCAGCTTTCGTCCATATTTTTGAGCGCCTTGAAGCTGTGGTAAACCTTCATCATCTCGAACGAGAACGGGTTCATTATCGCGCAGTCAAGACCCGTTTGCAGCGCGATAGCGTAAAACGTCGAGGTGATGAAATCTCTGTTCGGCAGACCGAACGAAATGTTCGACACGCCGAGACTTGTGTGTACGCCGAGACGCTCTTCGATAATGCGTATGCTTTCAAGCGTGACGTTCGCGCTGTTCGTGTCGGACGAAACGGTCATCGCGAGCGGATCGACGATAATGTCACAGCGGTCGATGCCGTATTTTTCCGCTTCCTCGACGATGCTTTTGGCGATCTCGTAACGCCCCTCGGCAGTTTCGGGTATGCCCTGCGTGCCGATGGTCAGAGCGATCACCGCGCCGCCGTATTTTTTGACGAGCGGGAACACCGCGCTCATGCTTTCCGGCTTGCCGTTGACCGAATTTACAAGCGGCTTGCCGTTGTATATGCGCATCGCGCGCTCCATAGCCACAGGGTCTACCGTGTCAAGCTGCAGGGGCAGGTCGCTTACAGCCTGAAGCTCGCTTACTACCTCGACCATCATCGCCGCTTCGTCTATCTCAGGCAGACCTACGTTGACGTCGAGAATATCGGCGCCCGCGTCCTGCTGCGCTACGCCCTCGCCGAGAATATATTCAAGGTCGTTATCGCGCAGAGCCTGCTTGAACTTTTTCTTGCCAGTCGGATTTATACGCTCGCCGATTAGCACGGGGATATTGCCGATATCTACGGCGTGGGTATACGACGAAACGACTGTATGATGCTTTTTCTCGATATGCTTGTACGGGATGGCTTTCGTTTTTTCGACGGTCAGCCTTATGAACTCCGGCGTTGTGCCGCAGCAGCCGCCGATGATAGTCGCGCCCTTTTCCACAATCTCCGCCATTATTGTGGAAAACTCCTCCGCGTCAACGTCGTAGACAGTTTTGCCGTC
The DNA here is from genome assembly GCA_900313125.1 of uncultured Eubacteriales bacterium. GTDB lineage: Bacteria > Bacillota > Clostridia > Oscillospirales > Acutalibacteraceae > RUG592. Next base: position 3,124 of record OMPZ01000255.1, read on the forward strand.
AACGCTTTTCGGCAGTCCCGCGTTGGGGTTGACGATAACGGGAACGCTTGCGCGCGAGACGAGCTTCGGCACGATATCTACCATCTGGCGCGGACCGAGCGAACAGTTCATGCCGATAGCGTCAACGCCCAAGCCCTCAAGCAGCGCGACCATCGCCGCGGGGTCTGCGCCCGTCATGAGCTTTGCGTGCTCGTCGTAAACGCACGTTGCAAAGACAGGCAGCGAGCTGTTTTCCTTCGCGGCAAGCACGGCTGCCTTCGCCTCGTACGAGTCGTTCATCGTCTCGATGATGAACAGGTCTGCGCCGCATTTATCTGCTATCTTTACACTTTCCGCAAAAATAGAGACAGCGTCCTCAAAGGCGAGGTCGCCGAGCGGCTTGAGCATTTTTCCGAGAGGTCCCATATCAAAGGCGACGTAGCCCTCGCCGTTTTCGCCGCACACGTCGTTTACGGCTTTGCGCGCGATATTTATCCCGGCGGAGATTATCTCCTCAAGGTTGTCAAATTTCAGGCAGTTAGCACCGAAGGTGTTTGTCGTGATGATATTGGCTCCGCTTTCGAGATATTTGCGGTGGATACCGTAGATAACGTCGGGGCGGGATAGGTTCCACAGCTCGGGCAGCTCTCCGGGCTTCAAGCCCTCCGCCTGTAAAAGCGTGCCCATTCCGCCGTCGAAGTACGTTATCGAGGAATGTATTTTTTCAAGTATGTTCAAGGTCTATGCCTCCTATTTTTTATCGTCTCGGTAGATACATTGAATATTTTTGCAGACCGAGCATTTACTGCCGCAGGTGCGCGTTTCGGCGCCGATGCCGATCACAGCCGTCACCGATTTTGTCGGCGTCATCAAAAGTGAATCGGAGAGCGTTATGCCGAGCTGCCGCTGCATATCGAGACAGCGCATAAAATCGACCTGATGCGCGAGCGAAAAGTCTCCGTAGCCCGCGCTGAAACGCGAGCAATGCTTCACGCCGCTCGTTATCGCCAGCTCCGCCAGGTCGCACCAGTTTTCCGCGGCCGCCGAGCCGAGCGCGTCTATGATAACGCTTTTCGCGGGCTTCAATCGGTTGTATTTTGCGATAAGGCGGTCTGCGCCGATGCCGATGGTCGCGGCAAAAAGGTACGCGCCATGACAGCCCTTGAGGTGAGACGAGAGGTCGCGGCTCTCTATCTCGCCGAAGCCGATATCGACCACGCCCTCGCACGGGAAGCTAACCTCGCTGTACGCGTAGCAGCACAGCGGACTAATTGCCGACAGAAGCTCGCGCTCGCACTCGTCGATGAGCGTCTGCGCCGAAGAGTCGGGCGTGTGCCCCTTGTAGCCCATGTATCTGAGCGCTTCGCTGCGGTCGGGCTTTATCTCGCCGCGCTCTCCCTTTATAAGCTGAACTGTTAGATCGGACATATTTGCCACCTTAACGGATAATATACGAAATGTTTTCCATGATCTCCCGTGCGACCTCCGGCTTGTTCATCGTATAGATGTGTACGGAGTTTACGCCATTTGCGTACAGGTCGATTATCTGCGACACGGCGAAGGCGATGCCTGCCTGCTTCATCGCGAGCGGGTTTTCGCCGTAGCGGTCAACTATCCTGATGAAACGCTGCGGAAGAGCCGAGCCTGAGATGTTCCTTATCCTTTTGAGCTGCGCGGCGTTCGTCACGGGCATTACGCCTGCAACGACCGGCACGTTAATACCCGCCTCGCGTATCCTGTATAGAAAATTGTAGAGAATGTTATTGTCAAAAAACATCTGCGTCGTGAGGAACTGGCAGCCCTTGTCTACCTTCACCTTCAAATTGCGGATATCGTCGTATGACGTTTCGCTCTCCGGGTGAGACTCGGGGTAGCACGCGCCGCCTATGCAGAAATCGCCGAGAGCCTTCAGCTCGTCGATAAGCTCGCTTGCGTAGTGATACCGGCATTTTTCTCTGTCAAAGCCCTCGGGGATATCGCCGCGCAGCGCGAGCACGTTTTCGATGCCCTTCGCTTTCAGGTTTTCGACAACGCCGTCGATCTTCTCTTTGTCGGAGCTTACGCAGGTCAGGTGCGCGAGCGTCGGCACGCCGTATTTATTCTGGATATTCTCGGCGATATCGGCTGTAAACTCTGACGTTCCGCCGCCTGCGCCGTACGTCACACTCATGAAGTCGGGCTTCAAAGCGGCTATCTCCTCCGTCGCCTGCTTTATCGAATTGAATTTATCGTCGGTTTTCGGAGGGAACACCTCCATCGAAAGCGTAGGCTTTCCGCTGTTTATGATATCTATTATTTTCATTGTTATCACCCTTATCAAAATGTATAGCAATTAAATCTTACCATACCCGGCGCAAAAATTCAACAAAAGATGTTATCGAAATAATCTATGCCGAGATATCGAAAAAAGCTTATGAATAAAGCCCCTCGAACCGAGGGGCTTTCTGTTACTTCTGTGTTTCAAGCGGTTTGCTCTTCATGATAAGGACCTTTGATATCCTGCGGTCCTCGATCTCCTGCACGGTGAGGATAATGTCGCCGTTTTTGATGACGGGCTTTTCCTCCGGCTGCGGAATGCGCCCGAGCTTTTCGAGAATAAACGCCGCGAGCGTTTCGCAATCCTCGGGAACGTCGAGCGATTCGCCGATCAGCTTTTCGACGTCCTCGATCGTTGTCAGACCGTCTACGGAAAACGCGTTGCCGCCCAGCTTTTTTATGCTTTCGTCCTCGTCGTCAAATTCGTCCTGGATATTGCCGAGGATAGCTTCGACGAGATCCTCAAGCGTGATAAGCCCCTCCGTGCCGCCGTACTCGTCCACAACGACAGCCATCTGCACCTTTTGCTCCGTCATAAGCGCGAACAGCTTTTCGCAGTTTTTGCTTTTGGGAACGAACGGCACCTTCCGCACGATCTTTTCAAGGCTGAACTCGTCCTTCGATTCGCCGATAACGTAGCGCAAAAGATCCTTGACGTAAAGCACACCGATGATACTGTCGATATCGTCGTGATAAACGGGGATACGCGAATAGCCCGTGTCGATGGCAAGGCGCGCCGTTTCGTCGAGCGTCGCCGTATCCTCGAGCGCGGTGATGTCGATACGGTGCGTCATGATATCGCCGACAACGCGGTCGGTAAAGTCAAAGATATTTTCTATACGGCTTTTTTCGTGTTCTTCAATACTGCCGTTTTCCTCGCCCTCGTCGATAAGGTCGAGTATCTCCTCCTCGGTCACGCCCTTGCGCTTTATTCCCAAAAACTCTGCAAGCGAGCTCTTTGACTTCCTTTTATCCCTTTTTTCCGAACTGTCATCGGACATTCTTTCAGCACTCCTTAAGTAATCTCATCTTATCTCACGCGCAATGCGTGAATATATAATTATCTATTTTACTTATACACTTATAATCGGTTTTTGTCAAGAGGTATATTTTAAAAAAATGTCGAATAAATACGCATAGAGAGAATTATTGTTTATTGTTACAAATTCTGAGTAAAATTTATGGTAAAAATATAAAATTTGCGAAAAGTATTGAAAAAATGACAGCAAAGAAATATAATAGAAGTTGTAAAATTTCTTTTTTAGAAAGAGGGTAAAACATTATGAGTGACAAAAAGGGCTTTATCGGCGAGTTTAAGGAGTTTATCTCCCGCGGCAACGTAATGGACCTCGCAGTCGGCGTTATCATCGGCGGCGCGTTCCAGAGCATCGTAAGCTCGCTTTGCGACGACGTTATCATGCCTGCTATCCAGCTTATCATCAGCAAGGCTGCCGGCGTTGACGACATCAACGAAATGACAAAGGTCTTAAACGTAGGTCCTATCCTGTTCGGTCAGTTCATCGCGGCTATCATCAACTTCCTTATCATGGCTGTTATCATTTTCTGCATCGTCAAGGCTTTCAACAAGATGATGGAGATCGGCAAAAAGCCGAAGGAAGAGGTCAAGGAAGAGCCTACTACGAAGGAGTGCCCGTTCTGCCTGAGCGAGATCCCCGTAAAGGCAACGCGCTGCCCGCACTGCACATCGCAGCTTGAAGAGGCAAAAGAGATCAAGATCGACAAGAAAAAGAAGTGATCTTAACGTGCATAATTACAGTCCGGCAAAATGCCGGGCTGTTTTTTAACACAGTTTTTGCAAGTAACTATGCGTTTTTACTATACTGATACGGTGACCTGAAAACTGAAAAAAGAATAATGAATAATACAAAGCAAAAACCCAACACATTCGTGTCATGATTTTCGCTTTAGTGCGAGTGACGGGACGCGAATTTCAGAGAAATTCGCGCTGCTCGCCGACCCAATGCTCTACATTCGGTACCCGGCTCGCACCTGCTCACTAAAAAAACAGTCCCCCGGACTGTTCTTCTTAACGTTCGCAGCCCTCTTAGGGTTCAAGTCCCGTCATCTGTAATATCAAACCAACAAAAAGACCGTACCTTTTCGGATACGGTCTTTTTTCTTTGGTGCGAGTGACGGGACTTGAACCCGTACGTCATACAACACACGCCCCTCAAACGTGCCTGTCTGCCAATTCCAGCACACTCGC
>OMPZ01000266.1 GCA_900313125.1 uncultured Eubacteriales bacterium
CACGAGTACCCGATCATAAAAAAAGCCGACGGCACCTTTGAGCTTTTCAAGGACAAGCACGGCTTCGTTATCGGCGGCATGGACGGCATGAAATACAAGGAGTATGAGCTGACGCTCGAAAAGGGCGGCACGCTGTTCTTGTATACCGACGGTGTTGCGGAGGCAACAAACAGCGATAACGAGCTTTTTGGCACAGACAGAATGCTTGACGCATTAAATCAAGACAGAGAAGCAGACCCGAAGACTCTGCTTTCCAATATGAAGGAGTCGGTCGACAAATTTGTCGGCGAAGCTCCGCAGTTTGACGACCTGACAATGCTGGCTGTAAAGCTGTTGTAATTAGATATTCACAATAATATACTCATGAGATCGTTCTAAACCACAAAATCTCAAAAACAGATTGATTAATTTGCTGAGTTGTGCTACAACTAATAAAGATTTATGCATATTTCTCAGAAAGGGTTGAAAAGGCTATGAAAATGCAGTAAGCTTTTAGCAAGCTAGGCATCCGCATTCTAAAGAATACTCTTGTTCAGTACAATGTCGAGAGTATTCTCGACATTAAACTAGAAATGCTCAGACCCGAAAAGATTGAATGTCACCTCTATCGCTTTTTGAGAGGTGACATTGATGCCGTAAACTCCTATCGATGCAAATATATGAAGTCGTATTCATGGGCTGTATTTACCGAGGCAAAGCTAAACTGATATATTTTACTGCTCCCTTTGGTGTAAAAATTCAAAAGGGATTTTTTTACCGAATTAACAATTACAGAACTGTAATTGTATTGTTTACATATAGTTCATAATCGAGCACTGATTTGTAGACTTCGTGTAGACAGGGGTATGTTATAATATATCCGATTATAATAATGTAATGGAATCGAGGTGAGCTAATGAGAATTGTATGTGTAGATAATGAGCTGAATACTCTGACGCGTACAGTTAAGATGTGTAAAAAGCTGCCGAGCAAACCAACGGTATTTTCATTTTCACGTGCAAAGCAGGCTCTTAAATGGTTTGACGACCATTATGCCGATATTGCACTTCTCGATACAAATATGCCCGATCTCGATGGAATGTCATTGGCAGCGTTTATCAAAGAAAAATCGCCCGATACATCGGTGATTTTTGTTTCCGACGATCCACGATATGCTGTAGATGCATTCGGGGTGCGTGCTCTTGGCTTTGTGTTGAAACCACTTAAAATGGAGCGATTGCGTGCAGAAGTCGCCTATGCAATGTCAAACAAAACTATTATGGACTTGCGATAAATTTATCGACACAGCCGAGTAATTTGACGATCTCAAAATGCTTTGCGTGAAGCGTACATAAAGGGAGGGGAGCATATTTTGAAAGCATATCTTGAACTGCCGGCATTGATCGAAAACCTCGATCATGTTATGGGTTTTGTTACCGAGCAGCTTGAAAATGCGGATTGCACGATGAAACAACAAATGCAGATTTGTGTTGCCGTTGAGGAAGTATTTATCAATATAGCAAATTACGCTTATACCCCTGTCACTGGAAATGTTGTGATCGAAATGTCATGTGAAAACGATACAACTGAGATCACATTCATCGATAAAGGCGTTTCTTACGATCCGCTTGCTAAGGAAGATCCCGACAACAGCTTGCCGGCCGAAGAACGACCGATAGGCGGTCTTGGAATACTTATGGACAAAAAAACGATGGATAAGGTCACTTACAGACGTGAAAACGGCTGTAACATCTTAAACATAAAGAAAACAATCAAATGATATGGAGGAACTATTTATGAAATCAAACAAGACACTCGGAAAAGGCGGCAATTCCTTTGCTTGCAGAAGAATTGCATGTGTTATCATGGCTTTGATGATCTCGGCTGCAATGACAGCGTGTGAAGCACAAAGCAGCACCGCAGATGATTTGGGGGCTGTATCATCAAGCGTGAGCGAAACGGCGGTCACAGAATCGTCAGCTATTGCGGACAGCAATGATGCGCCCGATATTCAGGCGAACGCGCTTTCACTATGGACAGATAACGCTGAGGCAAAGAAGAAGCTGACTGAATACATAAGCACCGTGACCGACGAGAGCAGTGCTGATTTTATCCCCGTAGAGAATCGTATCGCTGTATTCGACCTTGACGGAACGCTTTTCTGCGAGACAGACCCGAACTATTTCGACTACACGATGCTTCTTTACAGAGTGACGGAAGACCCCGATTACAAGGACAAGGCTTCCGATTTTGAGAAGGAGGTAGCCGCTAAGATACAGGCGATCAACGACGGCGGCAAGGCAGCCGAGGGTCTTGAAGTCGATCACGGAAAGGCTGTAGCGTCCGCCTTTTCGGGAATGACTCAGGAGGAATTCAATGATTACATTCAGGAATTCAAAAAGCAGGATATGCCGAGCTATGACGGCATGAAGCGCGGAGACGGCTTCTATAAGCCGATGGTCGAGGTCGTTGAGTATTTACAGCAGAACGATTTTACCGTGTATATCGTCAGCGGCACGGACAGATTTATCGTTCGCGGAATTGTAGATAATTCGCCGCTCGATATTCCGAACAGACAAATAATCGGTTCGGATGAAACGCTTGTTGCGCCAGATCAGGGCGAGACCGACGGACTTGATTATGTTTACGATGATGATGACAAGCTTGTTCTCGGCGGCGATTTCATTGTCAAGAATCTGAAAATGAATAAGGTTACGGTAATCGCTCAGGAGATCGGCGTGCAGCCTGTTCTTTCCTTCGGTAATTCCACAGGCGATTCAAGCATGGCTGAATATGTGACAAGCAACAATAAGTA
>OMPZ01000254.1 GCA_900313125.1 uncultured Eubacteriales bacterium
ATACCCGCGGACAGGCTCCGACGGCTACGGCTATAAGCTCGCCGAGAGCGCGGGGCATACGATAGTCGAGCCTTTGCCGTCGCTGATCCCGATAGTCACAAAAGAAAAATGGTGCGCCGAGCTGCAGGGGCTTTCTCTGCGAAACGTCACACTAACTCTCAAAAACGAGAAAAACAAAACAGTCTACTCCGAGCTTGGCGAGATGCTTTTTACCCACTACGGCGTAACGGGTCCGCTCGTTTTGTCGGCAAGCTCACACATAGATATCCGCAAAAGCCGCGACTACAAGCTGTTTATCGACCTGAAACCGGCATTGTCCGCCGAGCAGCTTGACAAGCGCCTTCTGCGCGACCTCGACGAGTTCAGGAACAAGGATCTGGTAAACTCGCTCGACGAGCTGCTTCCAAAGCGGCTTATACCCGCCGTGATAACGCTGTCCGGCATCGACCCGCACAAAAAGTGCAACGAGATCACAAAGGAGGAGCGGCGCAGGCTTCTGGAAACGCTCAAGTCGCTGAAGCTCACCTTCGACGGCTTTCGCCCGATAGAAGAAGCGATAGTCACGCGCGGCGGAGTCAGCGTAAAGGAGATCGACCCGAAAACAATGGCGTCAAAGCTCAAGCGCGGTCTGTATTTTGCCGGCGAGATCATCGACGTCAACGCCTATACGGGCGGCTTTAACCTTCAGATCGCGTTTTCGACCGGCAGGCTCGCCGGTATGTCCTTCGGGGGATAAAATTTTCAGGGAGTGTTATACTAATGTTTTCAGTAGCAATAGACGGACCTTCCGGAGCGGGCAAAAGCTCCGTTTCAAAGGCTGTCGCAAAAGCCGCAGGCTTTGTCCATGTCGATACGGGCGCGCTTTACAGGTCGCTCGCCTATACGGCGATAAAAAATAATGTGGAAATTTCAGACATTTCCGCTGTTGATAAGATGTTATCTAATTTAGATGTTGCGCTAAAGCTTGACAACGGCGAACAAAAGGTATATGTAAACGGCGATGACGTTACGCCTTACCTTCGCACGGAGGACGTCTCAATGGCAGCGTCGAACATCTCAAAGATCCCGTCAGTAAGGGCTTTTCTGCTCGAAACGCAGAGAAGGGCGGCACGCGAGAACAACGTCATCATGGACGGCAGGGATATCGCCACCGTGGTACTTCCCGACGCCGACGTAAAGGTGTTCCTTACTGCTTCAGCGGAAAAAAGAGCTGAAAGAAGATACAAAGAACTACTTGCAAAAAATGAAGAAGTAGAGTATAATAAGATATTAGAGGACGTAATTAAGAGAGATAAACAGGATACCGAGCGTGAAACTGCGCCGCTCAAACCCTCGGAGGAGTCTGTCATCGTTGACACGACCTCTATGACGTTTGAAGAATCAGTACGCGCAATAACCGATCTGATCAAGGAGCGCATATAAATGAAACCTCAGTTCTATAAGGTAGCCAAGGTGGTATGCCGCGGCTTTACCAAGCTGTTTTATCCCTACGAGGTAACGAACGGCAACTCTATCCCGGAGGGTATGGCGTGCATAATTTGCTGCAACCATTTGAGCTATATCGACCCGGTCTTTCTCAATGTAACGCAGACGAGACTTCTCCATTTCATGGCGAAGAAGGAGCTTTTTGACAACAAGCTTTTCGGCGCGCTCATCACTAAGCTCGGCGCGTTCCCCGTAAACAGGGGCAACGACGGCGGCAAGGCTATCGGCAAGGCGGAGGAGCTTTTGAGCGGCGGCGAGTGCATCGGCATTTTCATCGAGGGCACGCGCTCGAAAACGGGCAAGCTCGGACGCGGTCACATGGGCGCGCTCGTTATCGCGAAGGCGGCGAACGTTCCCGTCGTTCCGTGCTGCATTACCGGCAAAAAGACGTTCATCAAGCCGTTCGTAAAGACGAAGATAACGTACGGCGAGCCGATGACGCTCGAAGAGCTCGGCATAGTTTCCGATGACAAGCGCGAGCTGAGAAACGCCGCGAACAAGATCATGGGAAAAATAGGCGAGATGCGCGCTCAGCACCTTGAAGAGTTCGACGCGAAGAAAAAGGGCTGACCGCTCTGTATTCGGAAGGTGTTGACCCATGAGAATAACAGTTGCAAAGAGCGCGGGCTTTTGTTTCGGAGTCGATCGCGCCGTAAACATCGTAAAAAAGCTGATAGACGACGGGGAGCGCGTGAGCACTCTCGGTCCGATAATCCATAACAAGCAAGTCGTAGACGAGCTTGAAAGCGCAGGAGTGACCGTTGTGAGCGAGCCGTCACAGGCTCAGCCCTACAGAACTCTTGTGATCCGTTCCCACGGCGTGGGGCGGGATGTATATAGTTCTTTAGTAGAAAGAAACATTCACTATGTTGACGCGACCTGCCCGTTCGTTGCAAAGATCCACAAGATCGTCAGCGAACAGTCGCAGTCGGGCTATGAGGTGATGATCGCAGGCGACAGCTCTCACCCCGAGGTCATCGGGATCATGGGCTTCTGCAAAACGGCGGTCTACACGTTCAAAAACGAGCGCGAACTCGAAGAACTCGTTGAGACTTACCCTGATTTGACGGACAAAAAGGTCTGTCTGGTGGCTCAAACGACGTTTGACATGGAAGAATGGAAAAAAATTTTAAAAAAATTTAAAAAACTATGTACAAATTCAATTTTTTTTGGTACAATATGTAATGCGACCTCACAAAGACAAGTTGATGCGTATGAGTTGGCAAGATCATCCGATGCCGTTATAGTTATCGGTGGTAAGCACAGTTCAAACACGAACAAGCTGTACAACATCTGCAAAGAAGTGTGCAGCAGAACGTTCCTGATAGAAACCGCGGCCGAGCTTGAGCACATTTCTTTCCGGGAGGACGATAACATAGGAATTACTGCCGGGGCTTCTACGCCGGCAAGTATAATTAAGGAGGTACTGGATAGAATGAGTGAGAAATCCGGTGAAGTAATTGAAACAGCTGCAGAGCAGAATTTCGAGGAGCTGTTGGAAGAGTCCCTCAAGAACGTAAACAGCAACGATAAGGTTTTCGGCATCGTTGAAAGCATCGAGCCGAACGCTGTATATGTAACGCTTGAGGACAGAAAGCAGACAGGTTATATCCCTGCCGAGGAGCTTTCAGGCGATCCTGCAGCAAAGACCGAGGATATCGTTAAGGTAGGCGATAAGCTCGAACTGCTTATCATGCGCACAAACGATCAGGATGGTATGATCATGCTCTCAAAGAAGCGCGTAGACGCTACGAAGGGCTGGGATGTGTTTGAGAAGGCACAGGAGAACAATGAGATCCTGAAGGGTGTCGTAACAGAGGTAGTAAAGGGCGGTGTTATCGTCGTTTCCAACTCTATCAGAGTATTCGTACCTGCTTCTCAGGCAACAGCATCGAGAAGAGATCCCCTCGAGGACCTCGTTCAGAAGGAAGTAGAATTCCGTCTGCTCGAGATCGACAAGAGAAGAAGAAGAGCGGTAGGCTCTATCCGTTCCGTTCTCAAGGAGCGCGCAGATGCAGCTAAGGAGGCATTCTGGAGCACAGTTGAGGTCGGCAAGAAGTACACAGGCGTTGTTAAGTCGCTCACAAGCTACGGTGCATTCGTAGATATCGGCGGCGTTGACGGCATGATCCATATTTCCGAGCTTTCCTGGACAAGGATCAAGCATCCGTCCGAGGTCGTAAACGTTGGCGACACAGTTGAGGTCTATGTTAAGGGCATCGACAACGAGAAGGGCAACATCTCTCTCGGCTACAAGAAGGACGAGGACAACCCGTGGAACAAGTTCACGGCTAACTACAACGTTGGCGACGTTATCGACGCTACGATCGACGGTCTTTCTTCCTTCGGCGCATTTGCCGTTATTATCCCCGGCGTAAAGGGTCTTATCCACATTTCTCAGATCGCTAACCACAGAGTTGAGAAGCCGCAGGATGAGCTCAAGGTAGGTCAGACTGTAAAGGTCAAGATCACCGAGATCAATAACGACAACAAGAGAGTTTCTCTTTCGATCAGAGCCGTACTCAACGACGAGGAAGCTGCTGCACCGGCTGAGGACGAAGTTGTAGCTGCAACAGAAGAGTAATTTATCTCTAATATAACATTAACGGAAGGCATCCGAAAGGGTGCCTTCTTTAATCACTATCAACAACTTAAAAAAATAATTATTTGTCGAAACCCCTCCGGCACTCCGCTTGCGCTCCGTGCCACCTCCCCTACAGGGAAGGCTGCCACACTTAAATAAACCACACAAGCCCCCCCTATAGGGGAGGTGTCAGCCGAAAGGCTGACGGAGGGGTTGAAAACGGAAGCTCTTAAGTTGTGGATAGTGTTTCTTTTATTTAAAACGAACATGACCCGGAGGATATCGCTATGGAGCTTGAACAGGCAAAAAAACGCGCCGAGGAGCTGACCGAACAGCTCAACTACCACAACAAACGATACTACGATCAGGATTCTCCCGAAATAAGCGACTACGAGTACGATATGCTGCTCAGAGAGCTTGAAAACATCGAAGC
>OMPZ01000252.1 GCA_900313125.1 uncultured Eubacteriales bacterium
AAAAGCAAGTTTTTTAGAAAAATTTACTTTAAGCGCAGGGAATTATTTGCGTTTTTTCTCCGTGAATATGCAAATTTAACTTAATTTCAAAAAATAGAAGTCCGTTATTTGTCGGAAATTTACCATTGACTTCTCTGCTCAAAGGGAATATAATAAACGTGTAAAAGACAGCAACGGCGCTGTGGATGTGAAAGCATTCATAGCGCCGTTTTCTTTTTCTTTTCTTTAAAGAAAAGAAAACTTTCCCAAAGCGAAATGAATTTTTATCACAACCGGAGGTCATCACTATGGAAAACATGGCAAGCAAGGTCAATGTACCGGAGATATTCGGCAGTCTCGTATTCGACGACAAAACAATGAAGGAGAGACTCCCCAAGCAGACATACAAGGCTCTCAAAAAGACGATCCAGGAGGATAAGCCGCTCGACATCAACGTAGCCAACATCGTAGCTAACGCGATGAAGGACTGGGCTGTTGAGCACGGCTGCACACACTTCACTCACTGGTTCCAGCCTATGACGGGCGTAACCGCCGAGAAGCACGACAGCTTCATCAACCCCAACGACGACGGCTCCGTTATCATGGAGTTCTCGGGCAAGGAGCTTATCAAGGGCGAGCCTGACGCGTCATCGTTCCCTTCGGGCGGTATCCGCGCTACATTTGAAGCAAGGGGCTACACCACATGGGATCCGACCTCTTACGCGTTCATCAAAGACGGTTCGCTCTGTATCCCGACGGCGTTCTGTTCATATACGGGCGACGTGCTCGACAAGAAAACTCCGCTTCTCCGTTCTATGGAGGCCGTAAACCGCGAAGCTCTCAGAGTGCTGCGCGCAATGGGCGATACAACAACGACAAAGGTAACAACAACGGTAGGTCCCGAGCAGGAGTACTTCCTCATCGACAAGGAGATGTTCGATTCGAGAAAGGACCTCACCTACACGGGCAGAACGCTTTTCGGAGCGAGAGCACCGAAGGGTCAGGAGCTTGAGGATCACTACTTCGGCAAGATCAAGGATAAGGTGTCGAGCTTTATGAAGGACCTCGACACAGAGCTTTGGAAGCTCGGCATTTACGCAAAGACAAAGCACAACGAGGTAGCGCCGGCTCAGCACGAGCTTGCTCCGATCTTCACAACGTCCAACCTCGCTACCGACCACAATCAGCTCACGATGGAAATGATGAAGCGTATCGCAAACCGCCACGGCATGGAGTGCCTTCTCCATGAAAAGCCGTTCGCGGGCGTAAACGGCAGCGGTAAGCACAACAACTGGTCTATCGGCTCTTCCGACGGCGCAAACTTCCTCAACCCCGGCAAGGACCCGATCAACAACAAGAGATTCCTCATCTTCCTTGCGGCTGTCATCAAGGCTGTAGACGAAAACCAGGATCTTCTCAGGATTTCGGCAGCGTCTGCAGGCAACGACCACCGTCTCGGCGCAAACGAGGCTCCTCCGGCTATCGTTTCCATGTTCATCGGCTCCGACCTCGAAGAACTGCTCGATTCGCTCGCTTACGGCAAGGACTACGCAGAGGGCGACCACAGAGAGCTTCTTGAAACGGGCGTTACCGTTCTCCCCGACTTCAAGAAGGACACCTCCGACAGAAACCGTACATCGCCGTTTGCCTTCACGGGCAACAAGTTCGAGTTCCGTATGCTCGGTTCAAACGACAACATCGCCTGCCCGAACATCATGATAAACACGATGGTAGCGGAGTCTCTCTCTCAGTTTGCCGACATTCTCGAAAAGGCTGACGACGTTGACGCGGCTGTTCTCGACATCGTAAAGAACACCTACCGCAGCCACAAGAGGATCATCTTCAACGGCAACAACTACGCTCCCGAGTGGATCGACGAAGCGGCTGAAAGAGGTCTGCTCAATCTCCGCACAACGCCTGCCGCTCTTGCTCACTACTGCGACGAAAAGAACCTTGATCTGTTCAAGAAGCACAAGATCTACTCCGAGCTTGAGCTTCACGCACGCGCCGAGATCCTTCTCGAGAACTACAGCAAGACGATCAACATTGAGGCTCTCACCATGATCGACATGGCAAGAAAGGATATCATTCCCGCCGTATCGAAATTCGTTAAGGAGCTCGTTGAGACGGCAAGCGCAAAGAAGGCTCTTTCCGCCGACATCACCTCCGAGCTTGAGATCGAGCTTGCGACGAAGCTCTCCAAGCTGCAGCTCTGCTTCTCGCACAGGATCGACAAGCTTGATTCGCTCCTTCTCAAGGCTGCTGATATCAAGGGCGTTCAGGAGCTCGCCGACTTCTACGCCGACGAGGTATTCCCTGCAATGCAGGAGGCTCGTATCCCTGCCGACGAGATGGAAATGTCTATGGACGCCAAGGCATGGCCTTACGCTTCCTACGGTCAGATGCTTTACAGCGTAAAATAAAAAACGGTCAATTGACTAAAACTGCCCTGCTTTGCGGACGATCTGCAAGGCAGGGCTTTCTGTATAAAAAAATTCGCTGAAAATTCACACAACGGCTCGAATAATGTGATATAATGTTCTCCATAAAATAAATTGCGGTCAAAAAGCACCGCGTTATCATAACATATATACATTTTGGGAGTTGGGAAAATGGGCGACAGCAAGAAAAACAAGATAAAACGATATTTTTTCGTCGATATGGAAAACGTTCACCGCGACGGGTTAAAGGGCGTTGAGGATCTTACCTCGAAGGACTGCGTGAGGATCTACTACAGCAATCCTCTCGAGAACGTGCCGATGTACATCCACAAGCAGATCGTGTCGTCGAAGGCGCGCTTTGAGTACATTCAGGTCGATATGCCGATAAAGAACGCCGCCGACTGCATGATACTGTTCGACCTTCAGGCTATCGCGGGCGAAAACGAACACGCCGAGTTTTTCATCATCTCGAAGGACAGCGACTTTGACCGTCCGATCGTCGATTTCTGCGAGAAGAAATTCAAGGTGAAAAAGCTGCCCGAGATAAGCGGCAAGGAGAACAAGCAGAAAGAGGCGGAGGTGCGCGAGTTTATCGACAAGCACTTCAACGATATCGAGATCTCCGGCGACCGCGAGGAAATAATCGCACAGACGGTACGCGCCATTGTTCACGGCAAAACACGTTCGCAGGTAAACAACAGCCTGATGAAGATATACGACCACGATTCTATCAAAATGATCTTCAACGAGATAAAGCCGCTGATAAAGGATCTCCCCGGAAAATAATTATTCGCTGTAAATATAAAAAGCCTGCGCCCGAAACTGCCGGACGCAGGCTTTTCTTATCAATATCCGTTGAGGTGAAATTCCTTCATTACCGAAGGGTAGTCGATGAAAGCGTAATCGAGGTCGCAGTCGCCGTTCACTCCGGCGCAGTAGCCGACCTTGTACTGCCACATACCGTACTGATTGGAGTAATTCACCCTGCTGCCCCACTCAGCCGCCCAGTACGCATAGCGGCACTGAACGTCATAGCTTATGGAACTCTTTGCAAAAGAGGTGGAGGTGTAGAAACCGGCATAGTAGCCGTTTGACTCAAGCTCCGAACAGAAAGCCGAAACGAGCGGCGAGCAAAAATTCACGCCCTGGTTGATCTGCCATTTTTCTTCGATATCGAAGAAGATCGGGTACTCGAATTTCTTGCCTTGTATCGCCCACATACAGGTCTGCGCTTCGAGCTTCGCGTCGTAAGCGCTCGTGGCGTACGAATACCAGTACGCGCCCACCTTGAGTCCTGCCGCCTTCGCGTTGGCGTAGTTTCTCTCGAAATATGTATCCTTCTGCGAACGGTCTCTGCCGTAGCCCGCGCGTATGATAACGAAATCCACGCCGCTCGCCTTTACCTTTTTGAAGTCGATGCTTCCCTGCCATGAGGAAACGTCGATGCCGCGCACGAATGCCGAATCGTCGCGCGTATTTTCCGTTTGCTTGTCCGCCGCGGTGCTCGCAGGCTCGTTCGACAGGTTCACGCTCGCACGAAGCACCAGTATAGCGTCGGCGCTGTCTATCCTGAAATCGCCGTTCATATCGCCGTATTTCATGCGCTGCGTCTTTATGCATCGGTAGCCTACGGAATACCGCAGTATAAGCAAGGCGTCCTCGCTCGTAACGAGCATATCGCCGCTGACGTCGCCCTGCGGCGTTGTATCCTTCGGCGGTTCGGGCTCGGGTTCTGGTTCAGGTTCCGGCTGCGGCTCTGGCTCCGGCTCGTCGCTGTCCTCGGGAGGATCAGGGATAACGGGCGTATCGGGAGTTTCGGGCGCGTCAGGCGTTTCCGGCTCGTCCGGCGTGTCGGGAGTATCTGGCGTATCGGGCGTTTCCGGCTCGTCGGGGGTTTGCTCCCTAACGGGCGTATCGGAGGTCTGATCCTGCTGCTGTCGGTTTTCGCCGGTATCGTCGGATCTGCCGGGCGTCTGCTCCGTCCTGCCGTCCGTGTCGGACTTATCGGCGGTCTCGGGCTGCCCGGGCGTTTCGGTGCTCGCAAGGTCGGGAGTATCGCTTGTTTCCGCGAAATACTCCGACGAATACGACGGGCTTGTCGGATAAACGCTCTGAGCCGCTGCCGACGCCGGTAACGACACAAGCATCACGACCGCCAAAAGCAATGAAGATATTTTCTTCATAGTCTCGCTCCTTATTATTAAATTTTTACACACAGAAATTATATCAAAAAAATTACAATTTGTAAACGTTTTTTTACAATATTCTGCAAATTACCGTGTGATTATACCACAAACAGGAGCAAATGTAAATTAACAATTTGCTAACTTTATATGAATTTCAATCGGGGCG
>OMPZ01000249.1 GCA_900313125.1 uncultured Eubacteriales bacterium
GCAAATACGCAGATGTCAAGCTCGTTCCCCGTCACGCTGCCGTGGATCACGGCGTGCTTGTAGCCGTTTGAGACGTTTATCATGGTGACCTCCTAATACTCGACGAATGTATATTTTATCGCGGAATACACGATCGTCGTGTCGGATATGCTTTCAATAGTATAGCTGATGTCCGCGAGATAAAAATAGCCGGTTTCGTAGTTCAGCACGTCGATATCGTCGTTCCAGTAGGTTATACGGTACTTGCGCTCGATATTATCGAGCCTACCCTGAAGCATATCCGTTTCAAGCTCGATGCGCTGTTCGAGTGTCAGCCCCGGTATCGTTTCAAGCTCAAGCTTGGACTTGTGATTGTTTATCGTCGTGCGGTGAAGGTCGGCATTGGCGTCGCGGTATGCGTTGGCGTCGAGCCGCTGGTCGGGCGTGAACGTCGGCTCTTTCGCAAGGTATTTGTGCGGAAAGGTGCTCTTGCCGCCGGAGTTGAATTTTATCAAATAGCCCTTGAAATTTGTACTCATGCCGCCACCTTACCCGAACGCGGGAACGCCGTGCGTGCGCTTGTAGCTGTCCGCCTGACGTTTTACTGCCCGGAAGACCTCGCGCCCATCGATGTTTATCACATTATCACCGTCATCTCGCGAGCCGCCTGTAATACCCGCACGGGCAAGCGCCCTGAGGAATGCTTCTTCAAGCGCGGACTCGGGTGCGACGAACTCACGCTCGCGCTTGTTGTCGCCGAGGATAGCGGCAAACTCGCCGTAATTTGCGGGAATAACGGTGCCCTGCGCGAGGTGCGGCAGCTCGGGAATGTTGATAGTCGGCAGCCACTCAAACGGATATTTCCCGGCAAGCTCGAAATTCTTTATGCTGCCGAGCGCAGAATTTATCCCCTCGAAAGGCACTCGCACGACGTCGTTGATCGCGTCGATGAGAGAATTGACGATTTCCTTGAATGTCTCGACAATACCGTCTTTAATGCCCGTAAAGATCGCGCCGCCCTTAGAGAACACCGCTTTGACCTTCGCCCATGCGTTTGAAAAGGTATCGCCGAAAAACTGCGCGACCTTCGAGAACGTCGTTTTGATGCCGCTCCATGCGGCGCGCCCGCCGCTTTTCAGCTTCTCCCAGACACGCTCTGCGCTGTCGGTAACGCTTTTCACGGAGCGATCCCAGGTGTCCTTGAATGCCGCGGCGAGAGCGGCAAACCCGTTTCTGACCTTGTTTTTTATCCTCACGGCGCTGTCGGTAATGCTTTTGATCGAGCGCGTCCATGTATCGCGAAAGGCGGTAAGGAAAAACTCCCACCGTTCCTTTATCGCGTCGAAAGCCATGACCGCGCCGTCCTTGAGCGTATCCCAGTATGTGATGAGCTCGATAATAACGGCGATTATCGCTGCGATCGCGACCACTACCCACGCCATAGGATTTGACAGCAGGGCAATGAACGCCGGAACGCCCTGTATCAGCTTGACCGCCATGATAATAGTCGTTATGATCTCGGCGATGACCGCAAGCGTCGTGACAGCCGTCTGATTATCGGCAACATCGCGGAAAAACTGTGCAAGCCCATCAAGCAGCCCGACAGCCTTATCTCCGGCAGCAGCTGCGATCTTTCCGAAAAAGTTATCCCACGTCTCTTTTAACGCGTCTACGACCTTGCTTCCGACCTTATCAACAAGAGTAAAGAAACCTGACATCATATCGACAAACGAAGGCAGACCCTTTTCAAGCGTCCATTTCCCGAGCGGCTTAAGTATTTTTTTCCAAAACCACTCCAAGCCCTCGCCGACCTTGTCCTTGAACGGCGCGAGCGACTTTTTCAGCCCGTCAAACGACACCTTGAGCGGCTGTGTGAGCTTTTTCAGACGCTCCCACTTCTCCTTTATCATTTCGACAAATCCATCGACCTTCTCTTCAAAGCCCGATGTGTCGATCCCTACCGGGAGCTCCGCCGCAGCCGTTTCGGGAACGATATCCGCCGTACTCTCCGCGGTGGTGTCTGCTGTATCCTGCGCCAGTACATTCAGCTCGTCGAACGCGGCAAGGCTGCCTTTGTTTGCCTTCTCCGCTTCCTTCGCGCTCTCGGCGATATCGGCGAAATTGTCCGCGGCTTCGGCGGAGGAATCGTCAAGCTCCGCCGTGCTGTCATTAGCGCCGCCGACGGAAATGTCGTCGCTCACTCCGAAAATACTCTTTACTCCGCTTGACGCCGCCGAAAAGATCTCGTTTATCTTTTTGACAACGACGTCGAGCTTGACCACAAGCGGA
>OMPZ01000248.1 GCA_900313125.1 uncultured Eubacteriales bacterium
CATGAAGTACGATGACGTTATCGTTGAAAACGTTCATCTTTCCGACAGCCTTATGGAGCTTTGTTTCAGAATAACTCAAGAGCAATCCAAGAAAAAATAGTTTTTCGATTACGCGGTTGCAGGTTGTCTAATGCACTACGTTAGTTCCGCGCGGCTCGGCTTGCCCGGCAAGCCTACTTTACTTAAGGCGCGGAGTAGATCGTGCGCTACGGCATCGGAGCGCATTGCCCGCCTTTGAAAGCTAATTTGCAATTTATTGGTAACAGAGCAACAAAAAACGCACGGTGAACAGCTCATCGTGCGTTTTATAATTTACAAGAAAGAATGTCAGTAAATGAGTGCGTCGCTGTCGGACTCCGACTCGATGACCTTTATGTCCTCTTCCCCGCCGTTGTATGTATCTTCGGTGCTTGACGAGGTATCGGTGTCGCTGTCGGTCTGTCGGTCGTAGTAGAACGAGCCTGCCGCCTGACTTGCGGCTGCGTCCTTTTCCTTGTCGCGCTCCATATCCTCGGCGTACTCGTCGGCGTGGGGCGAATTTGTCTCATAAACGGCGTACTGTGAGCTGTGCGCGCCGGGGTTCACGGGATAGCCGTAGCGTGTGAGCAGCTCGTCCACCGTTACGAAAACGAAGCCCTCTCCCTGAAGCTCGTCGATAGCGGCGAGCGCGCCGTCAACGCTTGTCTTGTACAGGTCGTGCAGAAGCACGATGCTGCCGTCGCGGCACTGCGAGACCATCGTGTTTTTGATCTTCTTCATGTCGCGCGATTTCCAGTCAACGGTGTCGAGCGACCAGATAGTGACGGTCTTGTTTATGCTTTTGGCGATCTCATCGGTATACGAGCCGTAGGGCGGACGGAACGCCGTCGATCGCTGACCGCAGGCGTTGAAGATAGCGTCATCGGTCTTGCCGATCGTATTGCGAACGCCGTCAGCCGTAAGAGTTGTGATGTCGGAGTGGTCATAGGTATGGTTGCCGAGCTGATGACCTCCCGTGACCATAAGCGGCAGAACGTCGGGGTACTGCTCAACGCAGCTACCCACCATGAAGAACGTAGCGCGCGCGCCGCGCTCGTTCAGCCCTTCGATAAGCTCGCGCGTATACTCGCTCGGACCGTCGTCGAAGGTGATTGCTACAGCTTTTTTGCCGTCGAGCGTATCGGTATCGATAATAAGCTTATTATCGGCGTCAAACTTTTCATCTACAGTTACGCGGGAATCTACCTCGGACGACGCTGTGTCCGACTCAGCCGGATCGCTGCTCACGGCGGGTGCAGACTGCGGCTGGCTTTCGGCGCTCGAAATACTCGCCGTGGTTTCGGTATCGGGCTCGTTCTTCCCGCCCGAAACGCTCCGCACAGCCGACGCTATGCCGTGTATTATCAGCGAAATTATGAGAATGAAAACGATCAGCAGCACCGCGCCTGCAATGAGCATTTTCGCCCTATACTTGTAACCCTTGAGCTGCAAAAACTCCGGAGTTTTTGACTCCTTACCCGACAATGTAGCCACCTCTTCCTGAAATCTTGAGAACCATGCCGGCATCACCGCAAACACCATAAACCGACATTTTTATATACACATCTATTATAACAATTATCGACACATCTGTCAATAGCGGGCGGGCGGCGAGCCGGCGCCCGCGGGCAAATACGCGTTTGTAGGTTGTGCAATACACTACGGTAGTCCCGCACGCCTACAAAATTAAGTTTCTCAGAAAAAATATATAGTCAGAGCGAAACCTATCGCACTAAACACCACAGCACACACTAAAGTAGTATAGAGCGAGAAAGTTGTCGGGGGTGATTCTTAAGAGGGGTGCCTGCGATCGAAAAGCCAATTTGAACGAGCCTTCGCATGGTCTCGCCTGCCGGCTCGGTCGGTGTACCCCAAGGGCACTTCCTTCGGGCGCCTCTGCTACGCAGAGGTCTCCACAGGAGACCCGCACCCCGGCACGCCTACTTTGTTTAGTGTGGTAGTTTTCTCTGGCTATATTTTTGAGGATAGTTATAATGTAGTAATGACGTCACTAAAAACTCCGTGCCTTAAACGAAATAGGCGCATTGGATGCGCCGAGCCGCGCGGGACTACAGTAGTGCATTATACTACCTAACAACGCGTATATGCCGCGCCCGCTTGGGCGCGCATTGACTTTTGTGAGTTAGTGTGTTATAATGTGTTTTGCAGGCGGAGAGGATCGCCTGAATTGTAAAGGAGTGGAGAAAAGATGAATGTAACGAAGAAATTCTGCGCTGCCGCTGCGGCACTTGTGATAGTCGCTGCGCCGTTTTACGCAAGCGCGGATACCGCTCTCGATATCCCGATAAGAGTCGAGGGTCCCGATGGAAATGTCTATTTTGAAACGGTGAAGGTCAGCGATACCGACAGCGATATCACCGCTGCCGATGCGCTTGTTTTTGCCGACAAGCAGAGCGATAAGCTCGAGATAACGGGCGCCGATACCGGCTATATCACAGAGGTCAACGGCACGGCGTCGGGTAAATTCGGCGGCTGGGACGGCTGGTATTTCAGCGTCAACGGCGAAACTCCCGCGGTGGGCGTTGCCGAGTATACTCTCAAGGAGGGCGATAGTCTGACGCTTTATTACGGCGGCTTCCCGTGTCAGATACCTTACGCCGATACGTCAAAGCTTGAAAGCGACGGCGTTATCGCCTTCAAGAGCAACGACACAGAGTATGACGAAAATTGGAACGCAACTCCCGTTGTGAATCCCGTGACGGACGCCGAGGTGACTGTCAACGGCGAGAAATTCACAACAGATAAAAACGGCGAGATAAAGCTCGGCACCGATAAGCTTGCCGGCGACCTCACGATACAGATCGAAAAGAAGGACGCAACAGGCGCGCCTGCCGTTCTCCGCTTTGAACCTAACTATACGATCGAGGGCAAGGCTGACGATAACACAGACACGGCTTCCGATACCTCGTCCGACGAGAAGGATTCCGATACCGATACCGACACAAGCTCCGACAAATCGTCCGACAGCGATAAGGACAGCGACAAGTCCGACAGCAGCAAAAACGGCTCTTCGTCGTCTCAGAGCCAGTCGTCGAACAACACGCGCTCTTCCGCTCCGGCAGTAACGGCTGCAGCAACAGCAGCACCCGCAGCAGAAGCTCCCGCGGCAACGGGCGACGGCAGAACATACCTCGCTCTCGGCGTTTTCGCGGCGGCAGCGATCATCGTTCTTCTGATGTTCGTTCTCGGAAGAAAAAAGAACAACGAATAATGATCTATTATACTAATATTCAATAAAACCTTTAAAAGATTTTCGAGGATAATTTTTCGGGGACAAGGAAGAGGGCGCAGGAATACTGTCGTATTTCAAGCCCGATGACGCAGTACCCGGAAAATTAGACCGAAAAGATTTAAAGTGTTTTATTGAATATTAGGGCTTGTTTGAAAAATAGCAAAGTGACTGGA
>OMPZ01000247.1 GCA_900313125.1 uncultured Eubacteriales bacterium
CTCGATCGCGTCAACGTCGGTGCCGATGATCTTAACGCCTCTCTTCATGAGCGGCTCTGCGAGATTGATAGCCGTCTGACCGCCGAGAGAAGCGATAACGCCGAGCGGCTTTTCAAGCTCGATGATGTTCATTACGTCCTCGACCGTGAGCGGCTCGAAGTAGAGCTTGTCGCTCGTTGTGTAGTCTGTCGAAACGGTCTCGGGGTTGTTGTTTATGATGATAGCTTCATAGCCGTTGTTTTTGATCGTCATAACGGCGTGTACCGTCGAGTAGTCGAACTCTACGCCCTGACCGATACGGATAGGACCCGAGCCGAGCACAACGATCTTCTTCCTGTCGGAAACGATCGACTCGTTTTCCTGCTCGTAGGTAGAGTAGAAGTAGGGGATATATGAGTCAAACTCCGAAGCGCAGGTGTCGATCATCTTGTATACGGGGAACATTTTCTTCTCGCAGCGAAGCTTGTAAACGTCGTCCTCCGTCGTCTCCCAGAGCTTTGCGATGTACTTGTCCGAGAAGCCCATACGCTTTGCCTGATAGAGTATATCGGTGTCGTCCTTGTGGTCTTTGATAACTCTCTCGAAGTCAACGATGTTCTTGATCTTTTCGAGGAAGAACATATCTATCTTCGTGATGTTGAAGATCTCGCGCAGGTCGATGCCGTTCCAGATAAGCTCCGCGATAGCGTAGATCCTGTCGTCGGTGCCCTTTCTGATATAATCGAGCAGCTCGTCGTTGCTCATATCGTTGAACTTCGGCTTGTAGATGTGGTAAACGTCGATCTCAAGCGAACGAACGGCCTTGAGCAGGCTTTCCTCGAACGTTCTGCCGATGCTCATTACCTCGCCGGTAGCCTTCATCTGAGTTCCGAGCACGTTCGACGCGTCGGAGAACTTGTCGAACGGGAAACGCGGCATCTTTGTTACAATGTAGTCGAGCGTAGGCTCAAACGACGCAGGCGTATTTGCGATCTGTATCTCGTCGAGCGTCATGCCTACCGCGATCTTCGCGGAAACTCTCGCGATCGGGTAACCGCTCGCCTTCGACGCGAGCGCCGAGGAACGCGATACACGCGGGTTTACCTCGATGAGATAGTAGTCGAACGAAACGGGGTCGAGCGCGAACTGCACGTTGCAGCCGCCTTCGATCTTGAGCGCGCGGATAATTTTGAGCGCGCTGTCACGCAGCATGTGATATTCCTTGTTCGTAAGCGTCTGTGAAGGCGCGACAACTATCGAGTCGCCGGTGTGGATACCTACGGGGTCGAGGTTTTCCATGTTACAGATGGTGATAGCCGTGTCATTCGAGTCTCTGATTACCTCGTACTCGATCTCCTTGTAGCCCTTTACGCTCTTCTCAACAAGCACCTCGTGAACGGGGGAGAGTCTGAGCGCGTTCGTCTGAATGTCGATAAGTTCCTCGTCGTTGTTTACAAAGCCGCCGCCTGTACCGCCGAGCGTGAACGCCGGTCTGAGTACAACGGGGTAGCCGATATCGTGAGCCGCCTTCAGAGCTTCTTCAACGGAGTGAGTCGTAACGGAGGGGAGGATAGGTTCGCCGAGATCCTCGCAAAGCTGCTTGAACATCTCTCTGTCCTCGGCCTTCTCGATGCTTTCTACGCTCGTGCCGAGCAGCTCGACCTGACACTCGTGCAGCACGCCCTTCTTGGCGAGCTTTACGGCAAGGTTAAGACCTGTCTGACCGCCGATGCCGGGAACAATAGCGTCAGGACGCTCGTAGCGCAGTATCTTTGCAAGATACTCAAGCGTTAGCGGCTCCATGTATACCTTGTCGGCAATGACCGTGTCGGTCATGATAGTTGCGGGGTTGGAGTTGCAGAGGATCACCTCGTAGCCCTCCTCACGGAGTGCAAGACAAGCCTGTGTGCCGGCGTAGTCAAACTCGGCAGCCTGACCGATAACGATAGGGCCCGAGCCGATAACGAGCACCTTCTTTATATCGCTTCTCTTTGCCATATTATTTGCCCTCCTTCATAAGACGGATAAATTTCTCGAAAAGATATGTGCTGTCCTGCGGACCCGGCGCGCTCTCGGGGTGATACTGAACGCTGAATACCTTGTCCTTTTCGCAGGCAACGCCCTCGACCGTGTTGTCGAGTATATTTATGTGAGTAACGGTAAGGTCTGTGTCCTTCACGCTGTCGGAGTCCACGGCGTAGCTGTGGTTCTGGCTGGTGATCTCGATCCTGCCGTTTTCAAGATTCTTAACGGGGTGGTTGCCGCCGCGGTGACCGAATTTGAGCTTGTACGTCTTTGCGCCGTAAGCAAGGCTGATAAGCTGGTGACCCAGACAAATACCGAAGATCGGGAATTTGCCGCGTATAGCCTTGATAAGCTCGATCACGCACTGAACGTCCTCCGGGTTGCCCGGACCGTTCGAGAAGAATACGCCGTCGGGCGCAAGCTTTATGATCTCCTCGGCAGACGTGTTGTAGGGAACGACAGTTACGTTGCAGCCGAGACGGTTGAGACTTCTGATGATGTTCAGCTTGATGCCGCAGTCTACCGCAACCACCTCAAGCTTCGGGTGAGCCGTTCTCGAATACCACTTCTTCTTGCAGCTTACCTTTGAAACTGCGTCCTTCGGGATATCCGTTTCGGCGAGTATCTTCATGCACTCGTCGTAGGGCTTGTCCGCGTCGGTGATGAGCACCTTCTGATGACCGAAGTCTCTGATGCGCCTTGTTATCATTCTCGTGTCGATGCCCGCGATGCCGGGAATGCCGTATTCCTCAAGCGTTTCGCCGAGAGTTTTTGTGAATCTGAAGTTCGAGGGGATATTGTTGTACTCTCTTACGATAAGTCCGCCTATAGTCGGCACCTTTGTTTCAAAATCGTCGTCCGCGATGCCGTAGTTGCCGATAAGCGGATACGTCATCGTCACCATCTGATATGTGTAGGACGGGTCGGATACGATCTCCTGGTAGCCCACCATAGATGTGTTGAAAACGAGCTCGCAGACTCTTTCGCACGAATGACCGAAGCCTGTGCCGTAAAACTCGCTGCCGTCCTCAAGAACGATCTTTCTGTTTTTTACTGTTTCCATTTTATTTCCCCCTTGACCATTGTCATTATACATTCACCGAAAACCTGCATTCCCTCAAACGGAGTAGCGCGCCCCATCGTCAGGAATTTCTCGGGATCGACCGTATATTCTTTATCAAGCTGCCATACCGTCAGGTTAGCGTCCATGCCTTCCTTTAGTCCTGTTTCAATACCAAAGCGTTTTCCGGGTCTCTCCGTCATAAGAGCGATAAGCTCGGAAAGTGTGATGACGCCTTCCTTAACGAGCTTCGTGTAAAGCACGGGGAACGCAGTTTCGAGACCTACAACGCCCATCGCGCTTTTTTCGAGACCCTTTGATTTTTCTTCAAGGCTGTGAGGTGCGTGGTCTGTCGCGATCATGTCGATCGTGCCGTCCTTTATGCCCTCGATGAGCGCGTCCATATCGTCCTGCGAGCGCAGCGGCGGGTTCATCTTGAAGCGCCCGTCCTCGATGAGGTCCTTGTCGCTGAAAACGAGGTAGTGCGGACCCGTCTCGCACGTTATGTCAACGCCGTCCTTTTTCGCGTTTCGGATAAGCTCGACGCTTTCCTTTGTGGAAACGTGGCAGACGTGATAGCCGCAGCCCGTCTCCTTTGCAAGCTTGATGTCGCGCTTTATTTGCCCCCATTCGCTTTCCGAGCAGATACCTCTGTGACCGTGAGCCTTTGCGTATTCGCCGTCGTGTATGTAGCCGCCCTTGAGAAGCTCGTTTACCTCGCAGTGAGCCGCGATGAGCTTTCCGAGCTTTTTCGACTTTGTCATAGCCGCGCGCATCATATCGTCGTTCTGCACGCCGTGACCGTCGTCCGAGAAGGCGATAACGTCCTTCGCCATAGCGTCGAGGTCGGCAAGCTCCCTGCCATCTTCATTTACCGAGATCGCGCCGTAAGGGTGAACGTTTATCACGGCGTCTCTTTTAATGATGTCAAGCTCCTTTTTAAGATGCTCTGCGCTGTCGGGCACAGGCTTCAGGTTCGGCATCGCGCAGACGTCTGTATATCCTCCGTGCGCCGCCGCGAGCGAGCCTGTTTTGATCGTTTCTTTATATGAAAAACCCGGTTCTCTTAGATGCACATGAACATCAATAAAACCGGGAAACATATAACAATTATTCAGATCAATAACGTTAGTATCGCCGTCATGAGAAATAGAAACACCAATAGAAACAATTTTGCCGCCGCAAATAAGAACGTCTTTTTTGTTTACTTCGTTATCCTGAAAAACGTTCGCATTCTTCAGCAAGTATTTCATCATCATAACCCCTTCGTGAAAATCTGCCATACTTCAAAAAAGCTGTTTTATCAGACATTTTTTGAAAAAACTATTCGGTTTCCGGCGCGTATCCGTACTGCCCGAAAGTCTCTCATTATAATACCATTTCACGCCGTTTCTGTCAAGCAACAAATTTGTTAAAATATGTATATTTATACATTGTATGCATAAAAACTGTATACTCAATCCGGCGAGTTTTTGTACAGCCTTACCATGCCCTGCACGAATAACTATTTGCAGCTTTGCAAACAATACACCGTAGAAAGGAGTGTTTATCATGAGCAAAAAAAGAAAGCAGCTTTATAACACAAGAAAAGATCTCAATAACGAAATACCGCTTGATTGCGCGTTTCCGCCCGCCGAGCGCAGCAAGACCGATAAGGCAACGAACGCCGCCATGCCCTCCGACCGCACCGTAGAGGAGCTCAGGGAGTGGAGCGAGCAGAATCGGCAGTAAACAGCTTTTCTCTGCCGTCAAAGATGAGCGTCATAGTTTTCCCGGCAAGCTTGTATTCAAAAATGTATTCGTCGTGCTCGCCGAGGATCATCAGGCGGCTGTCGTCTATCACGCATAATCCCTCGATAGAGGTGCTCTCGTCGTTCGATGAAACGGTAAGGCGTGCCGTGTCGCCGTCAAAATCGAGGTGTGATGTGACCGTGCCTTCGGCAGCGCTCCAGGCGTGCCCCTTGATCTCGTCCGATGTGCTTTTGATGACCTTCTCACAGCCGGACGCAAAAAACAGCACCACAGCCGCGGAAAGCAGAATGAACGTATGTTTCAAATCCCTCGCCAACCTTTCATTAAATGCATATTGCATGGCGGGCGGATTTATTCATACAAAAAACACCGGCAGAGCGATAGCCGAGCCGGTGTTGTGACTTATGTCTGAAAAGGATCAGTTGCTGCTTGTAGGAATGTAAGGTCTGATAGCGTCAGCAAGTACGTTGCCGGGCATTGTCTGGAGCCAGATCTTGCCGGGGCCTGTTACCTTCGTATTGAAGAGACCCTCGCCGCCTGCGATGATGTTGCCGATGCCCTTAACTGTCTCAACGTCCATCGAGCAGGTAGCTTCCATTGCTGCGAGGTAGCCTGTGTCGATAAGCATAGACTCGCCTGCTGCGAGCTGATAGTTGTAAACGCAGCCGTCGATCTCGAGGAATACAGTACCGCTGCCTGTGAACTTCTGCATGATGAGACCCTCGCCGCCGAGGATACCGCCGAACTTCTTGCCGCCTGTGAAAGCAAGCTCCATGTTTACGCCGGGAGTGCTTGCGAGGTAAGCCGACTTCTGAGCGATGATCTGATTTGCGCCAACATCAAAAGAAATGATGTCGCCCGGGAATGTCGATGCGAATGCGATCTCACCGGGACCTGTCGTAGCCGTGTAGGTGTTTCTGAAAATGGACTCGCCCGTAACTGCGCTCTTAGCCATCTTGCCGAGCGCGCCGAGAACGCCCTTTCCGCCGCCGCTGCCAAGACCTGTCTGCATGGAGATGGACGGTGTCATCCAGGACATTGCGCCCTTCTGGCACTCAACGCTCTCGCCCTGATTGAGCTTGCAGATAAGCACCGGAAGCGGTCTGTTGTGAACTTCGTATAGCATAATTATGCCCCCTTGAAATAATATGATATAAACGCTGCTGTATGCATATCGGATATCGCAGCGTGAATAAGTGAATAAAAAACTCTGCTTTATTCAATTATATCACATTTTATAAAAAAGTCAACAAAATATGCATGAACGTCATAATTTCTGCACGAATGTAAACTTTTTTAATTTTTTTTGGGAATTTTTTACGATTTTAGATATCTGTATCATTATATGGAGAAAATGTACGAACTAACAGCATTTACATTTATGTCGATTATGTAACATCGGTTGACAAACATAGCGTAATATGTTAAAATGAACAAACAAAAGTACTTTGCAGGTTTTATTTATGTCTACTTGAGTTTTGCACAGACGGAGGGTCGTTATGATTTACTGTGTTTCCGATATTCGCGGTGATTACGAAAAATATTCAAAGCTCCTGAAAATGATCCGTTTGAACGGCAGAGATACGCTCTATGTCCTCGGAAACGTCATCGACGGCGCCGACGGCAGTATGAAGCTTTTGCTCGACATGATGATGAGGGAAAATGTGTTTCCCGTTATCGGCGAGCACGAGTACGCCGCTCTGAGCTGCATGAAGTGGCTCATGAACGATGTTACCCACGAAAGCGTCTCCGATATGGGCTCCGATATGATGCAGCGCATGACTGCTTGGGCTGCGATAGGCGGTCAGAGCACCATCGCCGAATTTCGCCGACTTGACGACGAGCAGAAGGAAATGGTCGTCGATTACCTCAGCGAGTTCTCTCTTTATGAGGAGATCCGGGCAGGCGACAGGGAGTTTGTGCTCGTCCACGCGGGTATAAATAATTTCGACATCAATAAGGAAATGGACGATTACGACATTCACGAGCTGATAACGCAGTCGCCCGATTATTCCAAAAAGTATTTTGACGACAAGTATCTTGTTACCGGGCACACGCCGACAAGACGTATCCGTGAGGAGCTGAATCCCCTTATCGAAAAAACTCCCGACGGCGAGCCATCGCCATACGACAAGATATTTGCCGAGAACGGTCACATCGCCATAAACTGCGGCGTCGATATCGGCGGCAGGCTCGCGGCGATAAGGCTCGACGACCTTGCCGAGTTCTACGTTGACTGATATCATTCTCCTGCTTTTGCGGAAGGTGCTGTAATGGAATTTATTTACGAAAAAGAAAGAATATTCGCCGAGGACGAAAACGGCAAAGTCATAGCCGAGATCACGTTCCCGACGGAAAACGGTGTGGCAAATATCGACCATACCTTCGTTGACGCGTCGCTTCGCGGACAGGGTGCGGCAGGCAGGCTCGTAAAGGCTGCCGCCGATAAGATCACAGCGGACGGCAGCAGGATAAAGGCGACCTGCTCCTACGCCGCGAAATGGTTTGAAAAGCACGGCGAATATAACGCCGAGATCAGCGCTTCACCGCTTTCGTGCAATATAAAAGGAAAGCACTAAATTGCGGCCTGTTTATCGGGTCGCAATTATTTGCGCATTTGCTCAACTTATCCGAATACGGATACAAGCTTATTTTTGTTGATTGTTTATAAAAAATTACAAACTTGTAACGTAGTGTTTTGTATGCTTAGTTGATTTTTACTCCTATTTTCGGTTAGCTGTTTTGACCAATAACCTATCAATATTTTTATGATATTATTGACAAAAACAAAAAATCGACAAAAATTTAACAATATCCTATTGATTTGTACGAATTTAAGGAGTATAATAATAAAAATCTATTTAGATTTATAGGAGGTCACCAAATGGCAGAAAAAACTATTCAACCATTCCGTGAGACCGAAGAGCAGAAGCAGCAGCTTCAGGAGGTCATTGATCGGAACAAGGTTCAGCCGGGAGCATTGCTTCCCATTCTTCATGAGGCACAAGAGATCTACGGCTACCTTCCTATCGAGGTTCAGCAGAGAGTTGCCGACGGTCTCGGCATTTCGCTCAGCGAGGTTTACGGCGTAGCTACGTTCTACTCACGTTTCAGCCTTACCCCGAAGGGCAAGCACAGGATCAGCGTCTGTCTCGGTACGGCGTGCTACGTTAAGGGCGCCGACAAGATCCTCGCCGAGGTAGAGAAAAAGCTCGGCATCAAGAGCGGAGACTGCACGGAGGACGGACTTTTCTCGATAGATTCGTGCCGCTGTGTAGGCGCCTGCGGTCTCGCGCCGGTAATGATGATCGATGAGGAAGTTTACGGTAAGCTCACACCGGCTATGGTAGACAAGATCCTCGACAAGTACATCAAAGAGGAAGGAGCGGGCAAATAATTATGACTATTGAAGAACTCAACAAAATAAAAGCCGAGCATCAGCAGCTTGTAATGGTCAGA
Organism: uncultured Eubacteriales bacterium; assembly: GCA_900313125.1. Taxonomy (GTDB): domain Bacteria; phylum Bacillota; class Clostridia; order Oscillospirales; family Acutalibacteraceae; genus RUG592. Next base: position 8,276 of record OMPZ01000247.1, read on the forward strand.
AAAGTGATCAAAGAGCAGGGCGAGGAGCTCGCTAAGCAGACAGGCTACCGCAAGCAGGTACTCGTTTGCGGCGGTACAGGCTGTACTTCTTCCGGCAGTAAGAAGGTTATCGCCGCTCTGGAAGAGGCTCTTGAAGAGAACGGCATAAAGGACGAGATCCTCGTTGTAAGAACGGGCTGCTTCGGCCTTTGCTCACTCGGTCCGATCATGATCGTATATCCCGAGGGCTCGTTCTATTCTCAGGCAACTCCCGAAGGAGTTAAAAAAATCGTTAAGGAACACCTCGTTGAGGGCAACGTTGTAAAGGAACTCCTTTATCAGGAGACCGTTCATGCAGACGGTTCTATCCTTGCGCTCTCCGAGACTCCGTTCTATAAGAATCAGCTCAGGATCGCGCTGAGAAACTGCGGCGTTATCGATCCAGAGAAGATCGAAGAGTACATAGCCGTTGACGGTTATCAGGCTCTTGCAAAGGCGCTCACAACAATGACGCCCGACGACGTTATCAAGGAAGTACTTGACTCCGGTCTTCGCGGACGCGGCGGCGGCGGATTCCCGACCGGCAGAAAGTGGATGTTCGCAAAGGCATCTCAGGGCGACATCAAGTACGTTGCCTGCAACGCCGACGAGGGCGACCCGGGCGCATTCATGGATCGTTCCATTCTTGAGGGCGACCCGCAGTGTATCATCGAGGCAATGGCTATCGCCGGCTACGCTATCGGCGCTCACCACGGCTTCGTTTATGTAAGAGCAGAGTACCCGATCGCGGTACAGCGTCTTACTATCGCTATCGAGCAGGCTCGTGAGATGGGCTTCCTCGGCAAGAACATCTTCGGCTCCGGCTTTGACTTCGACATGGAGATCCGTCTCGGCGCAGGCGCATTCGTATGCGGCGAGGAGACTGCTCTTATGACATCTATCGAAGGCAACCGCGGCGAGCC
>OMPZ01000246.1 GCA_900313125.1 uncultured Eubacteriales bacterium
ATTTCGTCAGCTACGGCGTTGACCCGGTAACTCACCGCATCGACTACGATAAGGTTATGGAGATCGCTATGGAGTGCAAGCCGAAGCTCATCGTAGCAGGTGCGAGCGCATACCCCAGAGTTATCGACTTCGCTAAGTTCAGAGAGATCGCAGACGCGTGCGGCGCGCTCCTTATGGTAGATATGGCGCATATCGCGGGTCTCGTTGCAGCAGGCGTTCACCCGAACCCGGTGCCGTATGCCGATATCGTTACAACAACGACTCACAAGACGCTCAGAGGTCCGAGGGGCGGTCTTATCCTCTGCAAGGAGGAGTACGCAAAGGCGATCGACAAGGCTGTATTCCCCGGCTCGCAGGGCGGCCCGCTCATGCACATCATCGCGGCTAAGGCTGTTTGTCTCGGCGAAGCTTTAAAGCCCGAGTTCAAGGCTTACGGCGAGCAGATCGTCAAGAACGCTCAGGCTCTTGCAAACGGTCTGACGAGCAGAGGTCACAAGCTCGTTTCCGGCGGTACGGACAACCACGTTATGCTGCTCGACCTTTCCGGCACGGAGCTTACGGGCAAGGAGCTTGAACACAACCTCGACGAGGTTTACATCACGGCTAACAAGAACACTATCCCCAACGAGCAGAGAAGTCCGTTCGTGACGAGCGGCGTTCGTCTCGGTACTGCTGCCGTTACGAGCAGAGGTCTTGTTGAAGAGGATATGGACAAGATCGCCGAGTTTATCCACCTCGTTATCGAGGACTTCGAGGGCAACAAGGCGAAGGTTCGGGCAGGAGTTGAAGAGCTGCTCGAAAAATATCCGCTGTACGAGTAATTTTCCACAGCGAAGTGAAATAATGTTGAAAACTCGGGGAGGGAACGCGATTCTCTCCCCGGATTTGTAGTGGAAAGGACTGAGGTTATGCCGCCGCTTGCAGACAGAATACGCCCGAAAACGCTCGATGACGTCGTCGGGCAGCAGCACCTTATCGGGAAGAATAAGCCGCTGAGAAAGATAATCGAGTCGGGCGAGATACCGAATATGGTTTTCTACGGCCCTTCGGGCGTTGGGAAAACGACAGTCGCGTCGATCATCGCGGCGAGCACGAATAAACAGCTTCGACGCCTGAACGCGACTACCGCGTCAACGTCCGATATAAAAGAAATAGTCTCGCAGATAGATACATTTTCCGGCATAAACGGGATATTACTATATCTTGACGAGATACAGTACTTCAATAAAAAACAGCAGCAGACGCTGCTCGAGTTTATCGAGAACGGCAGCATTACGCTGGTCGCGTCTACGACGGAAAACCCGTATTTCTATGTGTATAACGCTATCCTGTCACGTTCGACCGTTTTTGAGTTTAAAACGATCGACGCCGCCGAGGTTGAGCGGGCTGTAACGCGCGCGTTTGAGCTGGTCGGGCAGGACAAGGGCGAGAGCTATACGCTCGAGGACGGCGTGTCGAAGTATATAGCCGCGGCGTGCGGCGGCGACGTGAGAAAGGCTCTCAACGCAGTCGAGCTTACAGCGCTTACCGCCGAGGACACCGACGCCGGGCGGCTCGTTACGCTGCAAAGCGCAAAGGAGCTTACGCAGAAGTCCGCGCTGCGCTACGACAAGGACGGCGACTCGCACTACGACATACTTTCGGGCTTTCAGAAATCCATGCGCGGCTCAGACCCGAACGCCGCGCTTTACTACCTTGCGCGGCTGCTTGAGTCGGGCGACCTGCCGAGCGCGTGCAGGCGGCTCATGGTTTGCGCCTGCGAGGACGTGGGGCTTGCGTATCCTCAGCTTTTGCCGATAGTCAAGGCGTGTGTAGATATGGCGAACGCAGTCGGGCTGCCCGAAGCGCGCATACCGCTCGCCGACGCCGTTGTGATGGTGTGCAACGCGCCGAAGTCGAACTCGGCGTACATGGCGTATGCCGCGGCGGAAAACGACCTGCGTCTCGGCAACGTGGGCGAGATACCGCGCCAGCTCCAGAACAAGCACTACGACGGCGACGACCAAAAGGTCAAGGGGCAGTTCTACAAGTACCCTCACGACTTCAAAAATCACTGGGTCGAGCAGCAGTATCTGCCCGACCTTCTGAAGGACCGCGTGTACTACGAGTTTGGCGACAACAAAAACGAGCAGGCGTTCAAGGCGTATTGGGAGAGTATCAAAGGGAAAAGGCAGTAACCCCTCCGTCTGACTACGGCAGACCTCCCCTGGATGGGAGACAATAATGGCTCCCCTATAGGGTGCTGGTCTCCGGTGGAGACCTCTGCGCAAGCAGAGGCGCCCGAAGGAAGTGCCCTTGGGGTACACCGACCGAGCCGGCAGGCGAGACTGAGGGGTTATATCAAGACAAAATGCTTAAGTTGTTGATATTGTTAAGAGACCGATCGGAAAGCCCCTTCATTCCTCAGAACGGTATCGGTAAATAATTATCCGCTCCGCGCCTTAAAAGAAGTAGGTTTGCCGGGCAAGCCGAGCCGCGGTCGCCAAACGGCGACGGGCAATTCCGCCAAACTTTATCGGCAAAATGACATCTTCTCCGCGCCATAAATATAGTAGGCATTCCGGGGTGCGGGTCTCCTGTGGAGACCTCTGCAAAGCAGAAGCGCCCGAAGGAAGTGCCCTTGGGGTACACTGACCGACGCGGCAG
>OMPZ01000245.1 GCA_900313125.1 uncultured Eubacteriales bacterium
CGCTATCTCAAATGCGAGCAGCTTTTTTTCGGTTTTCTTACCTATGATAGATGTTTCAAGCAGCATTTCGGTATACCTCCGATCAAATCATCAAATATGCGGCAATAATTTTCGTTACCAATAAGGCTTGGCATAATTTGCCTGTAGTATTCGCCTGCCAAAATGACATTTCAGCCGAAAAAATAAGAACTAATGTTTGAAATTTCCGTACATATATGTTATAATGTATGTAACTATAAAGAGAGGTGAGGTTTATGAAGAAACTAACGAAAAGCCAGCAGAAGGTTTTTGACTTCCTCGTTGAGCATAAAGACGACGGCATCGCGCCGACAGTTCGCGAAATATGCGACGCCACCGGCTTTAAGTCGACCTCGACCGTTCATAATCACCTGAATTCGCTTGAGCGTTACGGCTACATCTCGCGCCGACCCGACTGCGCCAGAGCCATTTTTATAAATAATGTCGACGGCACGCCGGGGAGCGTTGCCGTGCCGATTATCGGCACCGTTACGGCAGGTCTGCCCATTCTCGCGTTTGAGGAGAACCTGGGCTACGTTACGGTCGATGAGAGCGTCAAGCGCGGCCGCGAGATATTCGCGCTCAGAGTCAAGGGTGACAGTATGATAAACGCGGGTATCTACGACGGCGACGCGGTAGTTTTCGTGCGTCAATCGACCGCGGAAAACGGCGAGATAGTAGTCGCGCTGCTTGACGACGAGGCGACTGTAAAGCGTTTTTTCAAGGAAGAGAATTATATCAGGCTCCAGCCGGAAAACCCGCAGTATGAGCCGATAATCTCGCAGGACGTTAAAATACTGGGCAAGGTGGTAACGCTTGTCAGAAATTACGAATGAGGTGTGTAAATGTCCGGTCATGCAAAACCTATGGTAGACGGAAAGCCGGTCGAGATAGAGCGAAAGTATCTCATCACACCGCCCGATGAAAAGACGATGCGGACGCTTTCGGAAAGCGAAGGCTACACAAGCTCGTATATCGAGCAGATCTACATCACCGGTGAAAACGGCGAGGGCGGCAGGATACGCCGCCGCGACTACGGCGACAAGACGCGCTACTACTACACGCTAAAGCAGAATATCAACGGTCTGAGCCGCTTTGAAACGGAATTTGAGATAACGGCGCAGGAATACGCAAGGCTTGCAAAAACGCAGCGCCCAGAGACTCAGCCGATAAAAAAGGTGCGCCATTGCTTTGTGTACAGCGGTCAGCTTTTTGAGCTTGACGTTTACGAAATGGACAAGAGCTTTGCGACCCTTGAGATCGAGCTTGAAAGCGAAGATCAGCAGGTGACGCTGCCCGATTTTATCGGCGTGATAAAGGACGTTACGGGCGACGTTCGCTATTCTAACTTCACGTTGTCGCACAGCGGCTGCCCGAAATAGTTATTTATTATTTTTCCGTTTATTTTTACTTTGTTCACCTTTTGGTGCGAATTATTTACTATAATTATAATCAGACGATCTGTATAGATCGAAGAATTGGAGGTTGAAAATTATGAGCGCAGGAAAAATACTTGTTGTAGATGACGATACAAACATCTGCGAATTGTTAAGATTGTATATAGAGAAAGAGGACTTTCAGGTAATTATAGCCAACGACGGAAACGAGGCTCTCAGGCTTTTTGAAGCGGAGCACCCCGATTTCGTTATGCTCGACATCATGCTGCCGGGTCTCGACGGCTGGGGCGTTTGCAGAGAGATACGCAAAACGTCGCAGTGCCCGATCATTATGCTGACTGCAAAGGGCGAGGTGTTTGACAAGGTGCTGGGGCTTGAGCTTGGCGCAGACGACTACGTTACAAAGCCCTTCGAGGCAAAGGAGGTCGTAGCAAGGATCAGAGCCGTTATGCGCCGCACGGGCAAGACCGAGGTGTCGCAGATCAAAGAGGTCAAGTGGGACAAGCTCTCGATCAACCTTACGAACTACGAGCTTAAGGTCGACGGCAAGCAGATCGACACTCCGCCGAAGGAGATGGAGCTTATCTACCACCTCGCAAGCAATCCGAACAGGGTGTTCACAAGAGACCAGCTTCTCGACGAGGTCTGGGGCTTTGACTACTACGGCGATTCAAGAACGGTAGACGTTCATATCAAACGATTGAGAGAAAAGCTCGAGGGTGTTTCCGACAAATGGGTGCTCAAGACAGTATGGGGCGTCGGATATAAATTCGAGGTCAAGGAGTAATGGCGCAGCCGTACTCCTTTTCGGAGGCGTTTTTTCAATATGAAAAAAAGACAGACCATATTCCAAAAATACCTGTGGCTGAGTATGATCGCAGTTTTTCTGGGATTTACGATACTCGGCGTGATGATCGTTTATTTTATAACGCAGTACTGGGAGGTAGACCGCTGGGACAGCCTGAAAAGCTACGCCACAACGGTCTCGCTTGCGATAACCGATAAAACTGTAGTCGAAAACGACAAGGCGACCTTCCCGAAGCAGTACAACGACGTTATCCGCGATACGATGCGAACGCTTTCGGGCGGGCTTCAGTCGGATATCATAGTCACCGACGAAAGCGGCGCGGTCACCTTCTTCTCGGAGAACGCCGAGGGTATAAAGCCTTCGACCGTTATACCGACCGAGCTTGTTGAAGCCGCCATGCGCGGAGAGCTTCAGGAGGTATCCGATTTCGGCGGCATTTACGACGGAAA
>OMPZ01000243.1 GCA_900313125.1 uncultured Eubacteriales bacterium
TCGATACAGATGAGCGACTTCAAGGCGATCGACCCGTACCGCTGGCAGGACGGTCTGTACTGCGCGGCAGCCGTGACCATCGCGGCAGGCGGCGCGCTGTCGGGAATGTTCGAGAATATGATCGATAAGAACGCGCGTATAAATATCCCGACAGCCGAGGGCGTTATGTACGAGGACGGCAAGGGTCTCATCGGCTGGGTGAGAAACGAGCGCGTATGCGTGGGCAACCGCCAGCTCTTAAAGAGCCACGGTATACTTGCTTTGAGCGAGGAGCAGGAGCAGGAATACAGATCGGGCGGCAGCGAACCGCTTTACATCGCGTATGCCGGCAGGCTTGTGGGTGTTATACTTGTCGATTACTCGGCAAACCACCGCGTAGCGGACGTTCTCAAGCGCATGGAGGCAAGCGACATGAGCCTTCTCGTCAGAACAACTGACGCGAACATAACAGCGGAGAGGATAGCGGCCGACTTCGGCATCAGTCTCAAGTGCATAAAGATACTCGAGCAGAAGAGCTCCAACTTTATCCGCGACGAGATGATAGGCAAGGATAGATCCTCGCCGGCGTTCCTCGCGACGAAGGGCGGCGTAACGTCGTTCGGTCTTGCCGTGAGCGAATGCATACAGACAAAGCGCGACGTAATGCTTTCCATGACGATCGAGATCGTGGGCGCGCTGCTGAAAATGCTTGTTATAATGGCGATCGTGCTGTTTGCGGGCATACATCACATCGGCGCGATACAGCTTTTCCTGTTCACGCTGTTCTGGGTAGCGGCGGTACTTTTCGCACCTGTCGTTGTGCAGAAGCTGCCGAGAAATTACTGATAACATCAGTCGAAGAAAAAATGGGGGCAGTCACAGGACTGCCCCTTTAATAGGAGGAAAATTATGAAGATCGCACCGTCGTTTTTATCCTGCGACTTTTCAAAGCTCGGCGAGGAGCTTGTAAGAATGGACAAGGCAGGAGCGGATTACATACACCTTGACGTTATGGACGGTCACTTTGTGCCGAACATCACGTTTGGCGCGCCCGTTATAAAGTGGGGCAGACCGTACACGAAGGTACCGTTTGACGTACATCTTATGATAAGCGAGCCGCACCGCTACATCAAGGATTTTGCCGAGGCAGGCGCGGACATCATCACGATACACGTCGAATGCGACAGCGACATCGGCGAAACGCTCGACCTTATCAACAGCTACGGCATAAAGGCGGCGCTCTCTGTAAAGCCGAACACGCCGGCGAGCGCGGTGTTCCCGTATATCGACAAGCTTTATATGGTGCTTGTAATGACGGTCGAGCCGGGCTTCGGCGGTCAGTCGTTCATGGCTGATATGCTGCCGAAGGTGCGTCAGATCAAGGAATACGCCGCAAGCGTGGGGCGCGAGATACTCGTTGAAGCGGACGGCGGCATAAACGAAAGCACGATAGCCGATTGCGCGAAGGCAGGCATAGACATCAGCGTTTCGGGAACGGGCGTTTTCAAAGCCGACGACGCAGCCGCCGCGATAGCCGAGCTGAAAAGGCTTTCAAACTAATTTCTCGGAAATACAATTCGGACTTGACGGATCGGGTGAAACGTCAAGTCCGAATTTTTTTGCTCAAAAAGTCTAACCATTTTATTGATCTGCATTCGCAAAGCCGCAAAAAAAACTCCGCCAAGCTTACACAAGGCGGAGTCGATCTTTATTCTGCTGTTTCTTCTTCTGATGTCTCGACTGCGCTTTCGATCGTTGCGTCGTCGTTTGCTGTCTCGTTTTCGGATACGACAGCGGTTTCGTTGACCGTTTCGTCTGCCGGCGCTGCGTCGTCGCTGACTGCCGGTGCAGCGTCACCCTCGGTGACTTCCGCTGCAGCTTCCTCGACGTCTGCTGCCGTTTCACCTTCGGTGCTTTCCGCCGTGTCGGAGTTCTCGGTATCGGTGTCCGTGTCGGACGTTTTCTCTGCCGGCGTGTTGGTGTTTCCGTCCTCAGCCTGCTTGTCGGTGTATACGCGCTTGAAAACGTAGCCGCTCGGCATTTCCTCATAGTTGTAGCTCGTGCCGCCGCCGTTTGAGTAGAACGACGAGGGGAGATCTTCCGTTTTCGTTATCTTGCCGCCCTTGTAGTAGTTCCTGACAGCCGCCGCGCCAAAGCCTGCGCCCGTACCGCCCGTGTACCACGAGGAGGTGCATATCTCGTCGAAATCCGTCGGCTTGTAGCCGTAGATATATGCGTAAAGCGCCGCGCCCTCCATATAGCAGATGAGGTAGACCTCGTGCTGCGTGTCGTTGCGGAACTTCATGTCGATGTTGCCGTAGTCGATAGCCGAGTCGATGCCGATCGGAACGTATACCGACGGCCATGTGTGCGGCTCGCGCTCAACGACGGTCATGTCTGCTCTGATAGCGGCGTTGTAGATCGTCGTAGCCGCCTGGCAGATGCCGCCGCCGATACCGTCCGCCGAGCGTCCGCTTACGATAACGCCTGCGGAGTAGTAGCCGTTTTCGGCAAGGTTCGAGTTGCCCGTGTGACCGTTGAAGGAGAATACCTCTCCCGGTCTGATTATCGAGCCGTTCATAGACTCCATCGCGGTAGTCATGTTCATGTTGCCTGCCCAGGTGTTGCCGGAGTAGGTGACGTACTGCGATATGAGAACAAGATTTTTCTTGAGGTCGGTGAGCGATACGGTCGGCTCGATGCTTTTCATCTCGCCGATGATATCTGCCGTGTACTGTTCGTTTGAAAGCAGCGTGCCGATCTGATTTACAAGGTCGTCTACGTCAAGCTCCGCGCCCGTAACGCCGTCGGCAAACGAGAACATATCCTCGACCTTTTCCTTCGTCACGTCAATGTTCGTAACGTGAGCGTCCTGCATGGGAACGTTCACCTTTTTGGCAACGCTCTCGCAGGCTGCCTTGACGGAGCTTTCGTCAAAGGTCATCGTTATCGGGTAGTCTTTTGCTTCGCCGCTTTTGAGCTTTGTGCGGCTCTCGCTCATAAGAACGCTGCGCATATACTCGCTGTACTCGTACGCTTCGTTGAGCACCTTCACCGTGTCGAAGCTGAAATCAAAATCGTCCTCTGTGAGGTAAACGATCTTGTCGCTGCACTTGAGCGAAAAATTCATCGCAGGTATCATTTCCGATTCCTGCACGGTGAGCAGCTCGCGCGCCGCGTTCATTGTCTGACCGCCGAGGTCAACGCCCTGCACCGATATGCCCTCGAGGAAGATCCCCTGAGGCGCGGCAAGCTCCTTCGCGCTTTGCTCGGTCGCGATGAACGCCTCGTGCGTTTCGCTCGCAAAAAAACCGAGACTGACGCTCGACGCCACAACGCCCGCCGTCAGTATTACAGCCGCAGCCGCTATAGGCACAGCAACTGAAAACGCGCTGCGCTTTTTCGGCTCTTTGCCTTCGCTTGCTGCGTGCCTTGCCGGCACGGCAGCCGTCCCTTTCTTTTCGTTATCCATGCTATTCCTTCTTTTTCTTTAAAAACTTAAAAACCCATTCTTTTACCGCGCCGAAAATAACTAAAAATCATATTCGGACACATAATAATAATACTCTATAATCGGGTGTTTGTAAAGAAATTTGAAGTTACAAAATTGTAAATAATTCGACACTCGGCTGCCTTCAAGCTTAGTTTTCCCGATCGAAGGAGAAAACAACGTGCCAAATCGCACTATACAAGGAAAAGGCGCACAGTATTCTGCACAAAATATTCGGCGATGTGATATGAATGCACATAACAGCGACAAAAATAAAAAAACCTGAAATATGTGTTGAAAAGTTCGCGGAAATTAAGTATAATTTAATTTGGAAGAAAATCTCAATTTACAGACCGTATTTTTAAAGAAGAGAAATGAAAAGGAGAGTTCCCGAATTGGCTATTATCGCATTGGACAAGGTTTCCAAATATTATACCAAAAAGCCTGCGCTTGGTGACACTACCTTTGTTGTGAATGAGGGCGACTTTTTCGGCATCGCAGGACCGAAGAAAAGCGGCAAAAGCACAATGATCAATCTGATGATGGATTTCATCAGACCAACGAGCGGCACGATCACGGTAATGGGTCAGAAATCGTGGAAGCTGTCTGTCGATAAAAAGCGCAGCATAGGATATATGCCGTCAAACCCGACCTACAGCGAGACGATGAAGGCTATCGACGTTGTGAAAACGGCGGCTAA
>OMPZ01000242.1 GCA_900313125.1 uncultured Eubacteriales bacterium
GTGATCCCGAGCTCGCGCATCAGGTCCACGGAATTGTCGTGGGTGCGGTGGGTCGTGCCGAAGCCGGGCATCGTCACGCCGATGATGTCGCTTGACGGCTTGCCTATCAGCTTCATCGCGCGAACGGCGACGAGCAGCGCGAGCGTGGAGTCAAGACCGCCGCTGATACCGATGACGCAGCCCTTTGAACCGACGTGTTCAAGACGCTTAGCAAGTCCGCTCGCCTGAATGGAGAGGATCTCGCGGCAGCGTTCGGCGCGGCTTTCGCTGTCGCTCGGTACGAACGGGTGCGGGTCGATGTATCTGTATTTCAGATCGTTGCTGTCGTTTGCGACAACGCAGCTCTCACCCCATGCCTCGGAGACTTCGGGAACGCTGTCGGCGAACGTCATGTTCTGCCGTCTGAGCGAGCTGAGCTTTTCAACATCTACGTCAAAAATCGTGAGGACATTCTCTCTCGAGAAACGCTCGCCCTCTGCGCAGACAGCGCCGTTCTCGGCGATTATCGTGGCTCCCGAGAAGACGAGGTCGGTCGTGCTTTCATGAACGGAGGCGCCCGCATAAGCATAGGCGCAGATGCAGCGCGCCGACTGATTCGCTACGAGCGAGGTGCGGTACTTCGCCTTCGAGACGTACTCGTCGCTCGCCGAAAGATTGACGATGATATTGGCGCCGTGCAGCGCGAGCTGCGATGACGGCGGTATCGGCGCCCAGAGATCCTCGCAGATCTCGATGCCGAGAAAAGCCCCCGAGCCGAGGTCGAATATACCGCTCTCTCCCGTATACAGATTGACCTCGTCACCTAAGAGCTTAACGGGATAGAGAGGAGCCTTCGATGCGGGCGAAAACCACCTTTTTTCATAGAACTCGTGGTAATTGGCGATATGCGTTTTTGGAACGGTGCCGACGATCCTGCCGCTCTTGAGCACGACGGCACAGTTGAACAGCGACGTATGCGAGCGCACAGGCATACCGACGACGATCGTCATGTCGATATGCTTCGTCTCGTCGATAAGCGTTTTGAGCGCCTGCTCTGCCTTTTCGAGCAAGGCGTTATTGTGGAAAAGATCGGCGCAGGTGTAGCCCGTTATCGAAAGCTCGGGCGTTACGAGCAGCCTGACGTTTTCCTCCGCGGCACGGCGCACTGCCGAAATGATCTCTCTGACGTTAAACTCCGGGTCGGCGACCTTGAGCTTTAGGCTCGCCGCGGCTATCCTGAAAAATGGTTCGTTCATATTATCAACTCCGAAAATGTGTTTATATAAATTATAATACAACCCCTGCGTATTTGCAAATGGTATTTACAAGAATCGTTTTATGTGGTATAATTGTATATATATTTTAAGTTTTTTGCTGCCGTTTTTGGAGGGTTGGATATGACTACCGTGCAATTGATCGAATTTATCCTCATCGCGCTTGACGCTGTGATATTCTGCTTTTTAACGATCTATCTCGCGATAAAGCTCAGGCGCGAGCGCAGGGCTGCCGACAAGCGCATAAAGATACTCGAAAAGGAGGCGCGCTGCGACTATCTGACAGGCGCGCTCATGAGGAAGGCTTTCATCAGCGAGATGGAGTCCTCGCTTGCCGCCGAGGGTGAGGGAACGCTGCTTGTGTTCGACATAAACGGCTTCAAGGCGGTCAACGATATGTTTGGTCACCCCGAGGGCGACGGCGTGATAAAGCGTTACGCCGCAAAGCTTCTCAAGGCGTTCGATAAGGATATCGTGGGCAGGCTCGGCTGCGACGATTTCGCTGTGTTTATCCCGGGGAAGTGCAGCAGGGAGGATATCAACGCGCGGATAAAAAAATCGGGCGCGGCTCGTTTCTCCGACAAGCCCACACAGCTTGTGATAACGTCGTGCTGCGGCGCTGCCGTTGCACCGCAAAACGGCAATACCTTTGACGACCTTTACGCAAAAGCCGACAAGGCTCTGTTTAATTCAAAAAAGAACGACAGCACGATCTCATACTGCCGCGAGGAATGAAGCCTTCCGGTAGTTTGTTTACGAAAAATTCACCGTACATTAACGAAAAAAGTGAACTCCTCTGATATGATATGTTAGGTGAATTATCCATGACGGTGTAAAGCTATGTTCAGAAAACGAAATGTCAAAAAGAGCTATGTCGATGATAAGAAACGGCATAACGGAAAAAAGAAAAAATCAAAGAAGAAAAAGCTCAAGACCGACGTTAATTACAACCGGCGGTTTACGAGCCTGACCGAGCTGAAGGGTTCTGTCACAGAGCGCGATATACCGAGCATTCACGGCGCGTATATGGTGCTTTCCAAAAAAGAACCGTATATAATAACAGCCGCAAGCTCGATACGAGGGAATCGTCCCGACCAGCAGGACAGCTATTATGTTACCGAGCCGTCAAAGCTTTCTCCGTTTCGCCTTAACCGTTCCTTCGCCGTTGTGTGCGACGGGATGGGCGGTCTCGAATGCGGCGACAGGGCGAGCCTTACTGCCGTTTCGATGATGAAGCTCGCCGTAAAAAAGCTGCCGACAAAGCAGGTGGATATCCCGCATTTTCTCTCGGAAATGCTCGACTACATCGACTACGAGATAAGCCACTTCGATAATTTGCAGACCGATAAAGGCTCGGGCACGACGTTTCTTGCCGCGTTTATTGAAAACAGGCGGCTTTACTGGGCAAGCGTCGGCGACAGCACGATATTCATGTTTCAGGACGGTCTGCTAAAGCGCATAACGAGCCGGCACAATTACAGAATGTTTCTCGACAAGCTCGTCGAAAACGGAAAGATAACCTCGGAGCAGGCGGAAAACGACCCTCGGCAGAATACGCTGCTGAGCTACCTCGGCATGGGCGGCATAGCGTACCGCGACATAAACTCAAAGCCGTATTTCATGCGAAACGGCGATATGCTTCTGCTGTGTACCGACGGTATCACCGATAATCTCACGACAGACGAGATAACGCAGATAATTTACGACAACTACGACGACGTTTTTCAATGCAGCCGTGAGATAACGAGAGCGGCAGCCGAGAAAAATAAAGAAACTCTCGACAATTCCACCGTCGTCATCATGCAGTACACGGAATGAATTTATGTTGGTTTTTCTTATCCACAGCTTAAGGGAAACTGTTAGACTTTAGTTATTTCAAAGCCTTTTGCAGGGGGCTTTCCGATCGCCCCCTGCACCCCTTCGGATCACAAAAATAAAAAGATTTTTTAGTGGTTGATAATGTAAAAAAACACAGAAAGGAGGAAACGTCTTGAAACGCTGCCTGAATTGCAGACAAACCTACGAGGACGGCTTGCCGGAGTGCCCTCACTGCGGGTACAAGCCGCGCACAAAAACGATCGCAACGAGACGCTTTGAGCGTTCGGCAAAGACAGCCGAGCTGCCCGATGTTACCGTGAAGAAAAAGGCTAAATCCTCCGGCAAAAAGGATCTTTACGCAGCCTCGAGCCATTCGGGCGCGTTCTATATCAAAAGCGGAGAGCGTCTCAATAAACGCTACTCCGTAATAAACGTAATGGGCTTCGGAGTTTTCGGCGTTGCCTACGAGTGCTTTGACAATTACACAAAGCAGCACGTCGTAGTCAAGGAGTATATGCCGTCATATCTTGTCACGCGTTCTCAGAACGGGCGCGATGTCGAGCCTATATCCGAGGACGCCGAGGTCAAATTCTCGATCGGCTGCGATTCGTTCATCGACGAAAACACGAAGCTGTCCGATAACAACGTTGAGTGTGTTCCGGCGCTTGTAGAGTGCTTTCGCCAGAACAACACCGCCTACGCCGTTACCGAGCTTGTCGGCGGCGAAGCTCTCAGCTCCATTCTTGCGAGGAAGGGCAAGCTCACCTACGAAACGACCGCGGGCATAATCACGAGCGTCCTCCAGGGGCTGAGAAGGCTCAACAGGATAGGCACTATCCACGGCGATATCTGCCCCGAGAACATCATAGTCATGTCGGAGAACAAGACGTATCTGCTCGATTACAACCTCTCAGATTTCAACAAGAATATGTACACCCAGCGCGAGTCGGGCAAGCCGCGCCCGGGCTACAGCGCGCTTGAGCTGTACTACAAGAATATGGAGATAGGCCCGTGGACGGACGTTTACGCCGCGGCAGCCGTGATGTACAGAATGCTTACGGGCATCGTTATCCCGACTGCGGTCAAGCGCAGCTCCGGCGACACGCTGACGCCTGTTTCAAAGCTCGGCGTGCCTATCAGCGCAGGCGCGGAAAAGACGATGCTCAAGGCGCTGAAGGTCGATCACGAAAAGCGCGTGCAAAGCCCGGAGGATTTCTTAAACGGATTTGTGGGCGACGGCTTTGACAATATCACCGCCGTGAAGGGGCGCAAAAAGCCCGCTCACGCCGCGCCCGCAAGGAACGCCTACGACGCCAGCGACCGCGACGGCAGCGGCTTTCTGAAAGGGATACTCGTTTTCCTTACGCTTGCGATAATCGGCGTGGTCATCTGGTTCTTTATCTCCGGCGTTTTCCCGATGCCAAAGCAGATAAGCAGCTTTTTCGGGCTTCTCGATACTTCGCAGTCGAGCGATACCGACGTATCGAATAAGAAGGAGACCGACACCGACACGTCGGACCATGACGCCGATTTTTACACGGAGAGCAGCAGCTCGGAAAATGAAAGCGACACCGACAGCGCAGGGCTTTTCGACGGCATTGTCAGCCGCGTAACAAGCGGTATTGCCGACGGGATAACGAGCGGCGTAAACAGCTTTATCGACGAGCACTTCACTTCGTCGCAGTCAGCGAGCAGCTATTACGAAGAGGACTACGATGACAACAATTACAACTACGACGATGAAGGCTACTATGACGACGAGGGCAACTACTACGTTTACGGCGATTTCACCGACGAAAACAATGATTACGCCGAAAACAACGACAACGAACAGGTCGAGCCGGAAGCTTCGTCGCCAAATATAACCGACTACACAGACGGCGCAGCCGAACTCGTAAACAGCTTTATCGGAGAATATATCAATTGATAAGAGGAGCCCTTCGGGGCTCCTTATTTTGTTTTTTTATGTTGTTATTGCCGATCTTAAAGCAAATTGATAAGATTGATATCCTCGCTGCCTTTGAGGGATTCCATTCTGTTTTTTAGCTCGAAAAGCGACGCGCGCGCGTTCGGGTAGTCGTTCAGACCGGAGTAAAGAACGAGCGCGTCGGCGGCTATGTCCGTTTCGTCAAGCTCCGTGTGAGGGAGAAAAAGCTCCAGCGTCGGTTTGCGGCTTTTCCAGAGCGCGTTCGTTTCAAGA
>OMPZ01000241.1 GCA_900313125.1 uncultured Eubacteriales bacterium
CTCGGGAGTCTCGGGTGTTTCCGGAGTCTCGGGAGTCTCGGGAGTATCAACTGTCTCCGTAGCCTCTACGATCTTGATCGTTACAGAAGATGTAACATCGCCCTTGCTGTTGTAAACAGCGATCTCAACATCGCCGTGAGCAACGCCAACCTCTGCTGCTGCAGAAGCGCCGAGCGGAGCCTTTGCTGTGTCAGCCGTATCAGCTGTGTCAGCTGTATCGGGTGTGTCTGCCTCGTCATCTGTTGCTGTGGGCACAATAACGAACGTGTAATCAGGGTTCATAGTAACCTTGTTGCCGTTTACCGTTACATAAGCTACATCATCAGTATTCTTGATGGATACTTCAACAGAACCGGTGAACTCGTCGCCGTTTGCAGCGAGTTTACCATTAACGTAGATCTGTGTGTTAGCAGCCGCAGAAACAGAAAGCAAGGAAGCGATCATAAGGATTGCCAGAACAAGGCTTACAATACGCTTTGTCGAAGTTTTCTTACTATTCATATTTTCCTCCTTGTGTTCTTCTTGTCCCCATCACTTGCAGTTCAAGGCACAAGCATTCTGTAGAAATTCAATAACAAAATGCATGCTACTTTTTGTTACGGAAGTTATTTTAGCACAAGTTGAAAATTATTTCAATAGAAGAATCTTCCAAAAATACCGCGTTTTTGTTTTTTGGTTGATTGCCATAACTTTTGGTATCAAGCGGATTTTTTTTTAGAACAAATTAAATGTCTTTCCAAAAAAATATATATAATTTAGCATAACATTAGGATTTTTTTATAAATTGTGGAATGTACCCCTTTTTCCCCGCCGGGGTGAAACGCGCCGGGTATAGAAATTTTTGTGTATTTTTTGTGAATTTTGCCGTATAATGTTCACCTATATCGAGTTATCAAAGCGTGTTCCACACGCCTGCCAAAGAAAAAATCGGAGAAAACACCGCGAAAAGCGGCATTTTCTCCGAAAATCATCAGAAATTATTTCGCGATCATGCTTGTGCCGGTCATCTCGGCAGGCTGCGGTATACCCATGATCTCGAGCATTGTCGGCGCGATATCGGCAAGACATCCGCCCTCTCTCAGCTTGCAGGGGTAGCCTACAACGCTGAACGGAACGGGGTTCGTCGTGTGCGCGGTGAACGGTGTGCCGTCCTCTGCGATCATCTTGTCGGCATTGCCGTGATCGGCAGTAATGATAGATACGCCGCCCTTTGCAGCGATAGCGTCCGTTACCTTGCCAACGCACTCGTCAACGGCTTCAACTGCCGCTACAGCCGCGTCGAACACGCCTGTGTGACCTACCATGTCGCAGTTTGCGAAGTTGAGGATTATCATGTCGTACTTGTCGCTCTCGATAGCGGCAACGCACTTCTCCGTTACCTCGTAAGCGCTCATTTCCGGCTGGAGGTCGTAGGTCGCAACCTTCGGAGAATTAACAAGGATCCTGTCCTCGCCGTCGTAAACGTCCTCGATACCGCCGTTAAAGAAGAACGTTACATGAGCGTACTTCTCCGTCTCCGCGATGCGAAGCTGGTTCTTGCCGAGACTCGACATATACTGACCGAGCGTATTTGTAAGCTCCTCGGGCTTGAACGCGATCGAAACGTTCGGCATTGTCTCGTCATACTGAGCGAAGCATACGAACTTCACGGGGAAACGTCCGTTTCTTCTCTCAAAGCCCTTGAACTCGTCGTCAACGAACGTTCTCGTGATCTGACGAGCGCGGTCGGGGCGGAAGTTGAAGAAGATAAAGCTGTCGTTTTCCTTGACTGTGCCTTCCTTGTCAACGACAACAGGCACAACGAACTCGTCGGTAACGCCCTCGGCGTAGGAGTTCTCGATAGCCGCAACAGGGTCGCTGTTCTCTACGCCCTCGCCGTAAACCATTGCGGCGTAGCCCTTTTCAACTCTGTTCCAGTTGTTGTCTCTGTCCATTGTGTAGTAGCGTCCGGCGACGGTAGCTACCTTGCCAACGCCGATCTCGTCGAGCTTAGCCGTAAGCTCTCTCATATAGTCGGCAGCAGATGACGGCGGAACGTCTCTGCCGTCGAGCAGCGCGTGAATGTACACCTTTTCAAGACCATTTCTCTTTGCAAGCTCCAGCAGACCGTAAAGGTGCGTAAGGTGGCTGTGAACTCCGCCGGGCGAAAGCAGACCCATAAGGTGCAGCGCGGAATCATTTTTCTTACAGTTTTCGATAGCCTCTACCAGAGCCTCGTTCGTGAAGAAATCGCCGTCATTGATAGACTTCGTGATCCTCGTGAGCATCTGATAAACGATGCGTCCTGCGCCCATATTGGTGTGACCGACCTCGCTGTTGCCCATCTGTCCGTCGGGCAGACCTACGTCCATGCCGGACGCCCCGATCTGTGTTGTGGGATTCTCCGAGAACAGCCTGTCAAGATTCGGCTTTTTAGCCTTGAGGATAGCGTTGCCGTCGTAATTCTCGCCGATGCCATAGCCGTCCATTATAATTAATATCGTAGGCTTTTTCATAATATATGTAACCTCATTCGTCTTATTTAAGGATATCCGAAAAACGAAAATAACGGAAACGCCTTGAGCTTCAAAGCCGCGGGCGTTCCGAAATTTTCAATTATACGTTATATTTATTACTTGCTTGCAGCCGAAACGATAGCCGCGAACTTCTCTGCAACGAGCGACGCGCCGCCGATAAGACCGCCGTCAACGTCCTCCTTGGAAAGAAGCTCTGCTGCGTTGCCGTCGTTCATCGAGCCGCCGTACTGGATCGTAACGCCGTCCGCAACTTCCTTGCTGTAGAGCTTAGCGAGAGTTGCTCTGATGAAAGCGCAAACCTCCTCGGCCTGATCTGCGGTAGCTGTTTTGCCTGTGCCGATAGCCCATACAGGCTCGTAAGCGATAACGACGTTCTTCATATCCTCAGCCGTTACATCATAGAAGTCGAGCTTGATCTGACGAGCGATGACCTCTTCCGTAATGTTGCACTCGCGCTCCCAAAGAAGCTCGCCAACGCAAACGATAGGCTTGAGACCTGCCTTGAGAACAGCCTTTGTTCTCTTGTTGACAGTCTCGTCTGTCTCGCCGAAATACTGACGGCGCTCGCTGTGACCGAGAACGACGTACTCTACGCCGACCTCTTTGAGCATACCTGTGGAGATCTCGCCTGTGAACGCGCCCTTCTCCTCCCAGTGTGCGTTTTCAGCGCCGATCTTGATGTTTGTGCCCTTAACAGCCTCAACAGCCGTTGTAAGGTCAACGTAAGGAACGCAGGCTACGACCTCGCAGTCAGCGTCCTTTACGAGCGGAGCGATCTCATTGAGAAGAGCCTTTGCCTCGCTCGGAGTTTTGTTCATTTTCCAGTTGCCGGCAATAACTGCCTTACGGAGTGCTTTGTTCATTTTTATCCGACCTTTCTTTTGATC
>OMPZ01000264.1 GCA_900313125.1 uncultured Eubacteriales bacterium
ATGAAAACGAAAACGAGCGCGAACAGGATATCCTCCACCCTGAAATTGCTGAAATCAGCGCTGATGCCGATAAACGCAAAGAATATCGGCGAGAAGATCATATAGCCGTTGACGAGAACCTTTCTGTCAACGAATTTCGTGTCGCTCAGACCGCTGAGCATAACGCCCGCCATGTACGCGCCCGTAATAGCCGCGATACCGAAAAACGTTTCGGCGCAAAACGCGTAGATAAAGCACATAGACAAGGCGAAAATGCCCGTTCTGCGCTTGTGGGGGTACTTAGTCTCTATCCAGTTGAAAACTATCCTCAAAACCACCCCGAGACCGATCGAGAACGCAAAAAACAGCGCCGCCTTGAGCAGCGTGAACGCCGGGTTTCCGCCGCCCTTGAGCGACGTTATAAGGCTGAGCACGATGATGCCCATTACGTCGTCGATGATCGCCGCGCTGAGTATCGTTGTGCCGAGCTTTGTGTTGAGCTTGCCAAGTTCGCGCAGCGTCTCTACCGTGATGCCGACGCTCGTTGCCGTGAGTATGCATCCGACGAACAGCGCGTTCATCAGTTTGTTCGTATCGTGAAACGTTTCGGGTATGCCGCCCATGAAAAGCGACGCGCCGAGCGTTCCGAGCGCGAGCGGAACTATAACGCCGAGCAGCGCGATCATCGTCGATGCAAAGCCGCTCGTTTTCAGATCCTTCAGGTCGGTCTCAAGTCCGCTGGAGAACAGTATCAGTATAACGCCGATCTGCGAAAACGTACTGAGGACGTCCATTTCGACCTCGGTCGGCGCAATGATGCCGTTAAAGCTGCCGGGCAGCTGCGAAAATATCGCGGGACCGATAAGCAGTCCGGCGATGACCATTCCGACGACCTGCGGCAGTCCGAGCTTTCTTGTGCCCATGCCGAGCAGCTTTGTGGCGAACAATATCACCGCGAGGTAGTAAATAATCTTTGTGACTTCAAAATCCATAGCTCTTTTATCTCTTTTCTTCTGCTATTTTTCGCAACAATTATTATACTACTTACCGCTATGACGTTCAATAGTCGAAAATATCAGGTTTTCATACTTTTTCCTGTCTTTTTTGGCGAATAAAATACTTGAAGGCAATACAAAAAACTTGTTTGCGGTGTCATTTTATGATATGATAGAAAAAAAGTAAAAGGAGAATCCTCTATGACAGCCTGTGTTTACACTATTGCTCTGGTGCTGAGCGCGCTTTCTATCGCGGCTTTCGTGACCTCGATAGCTTCCAAAAGCAAAAGCGTCCTAAAATGCGCCGCCATTGTCGGTGCAGCTTATATCGTCTATCTTTTTATCGACCTGGCGATATTGCCGTCGGCGTTAGATATAGAGATAGGGCTTGAGGTCGTGATCCTTTATCTTATCGCCTTTATAAGCGGTATCATCTACATCGTTTCCGCGGTGATATGTCTCGTAAAAAACGCGAAAAACAAAGAGCCGCAGGAAAGGTCAAAGAAAACGCCGATCGCTGCTGCCGCGTTTCTGGCAGTCCCTGTTCTGATAGTTATATGCGTGCTTTGCCATGAACTGCTGCTTATCAGGAGCAGCGACCTTATCCTCATCTATAACTCCCGCGGCAACGGCGGTTTCGGAGACAGCGAGAATTTTGCTTTTGCGGTCAGCGAACGCCGCTGTGAGCAATTCGACACGGGTATCTATATCAGCGGCTACGGCTTCGAGCGTTTTCTGCCCGAGAACGCCGAAAAGGTAAAGCAGGTCGAAGAGCTTGCCGATTACGACGTCACCCTCGGCGACGATCATATCATCATTTACAAAAACGGTGAAAAGCTCCACGAAAAACCGTTTCGCAAACACTACTTCAACATCGACTTCGAGTGCGGATTCGTGATAGAATAACAAACGGCTGATGCAAAGCGAAAATTGCATCAGCCGTTTGTTTATACTAAAAATCTCATCATTAATTTGTGCTTTATGCAGGGGGCTTTCCGATCGCCCCCTGCACCCCTTCGGATTCAAAAAAATCAGTATAAAATTATTCTCCGAACAGCTCTTTGAGCTTGTTGAAAAAGCCCTTTCTGCTCTGGTAGTTTTTCTCGCTTGACTGTCCGTCGAACTCCTGCAGGATCTCCTTCTGGCGTTTCGAGAGATTTTTCGGGACTTCGATCGTTACTTTAACGTACTCGTCGCCCTTACCCTTGCCGTTTAAACTCGGTATGCCTCTGCCCTTCAAGCGGAAGCTGTCGCCCGGCTGGATACCTTCCTTGACGGTGTACTTCACCTTGCCGTCGAGCGTCGGCACTACGACCTCCGCGCCGAGACAAGCCTGAACGAATGTCAGCGGCAGCGTGCAGTAAACGTCGTTGCCCTTGCGCTCGAAGATCGGGTGCGGACGAACGGTGATGTCTATGTACAGATCGCCTGCCGGACCGTGGTTGATACCTGCGTTGCCCTTGCCTGAAACGGAAAGTCTCTGACCCTCGTCAACGCCTGCCGGAATGTTGAACTCCTCCTCGAGCGTATGGCGTATCCTGCCCTTGCCGTCGCACTTCGGGCAGGGGGTCTCGACGACTCTGCCCTTGCCGCCGCAGGTGTCGCAGGCTCTCGTCGTCTGAACAACGCCGAAGGGCGTTCTTGAATTTATCGTAACTCTGCCCGAGCCGCCGCACGCCGAGCACGTTTTCGGAGAAGTGCCCTTCTTCGCGCCCGAACCGCCGCACTCGTCGCAGTTGTCTATCCTCTGGAAAGATATCTTCTTGCGGCAGCCCTTTGCGGCATCTTCAAACGAGATGCTGCACACCGTTTCAACGTCCGTGCCGCGGCGCGGTGCGTTGGGGTTCGTCTGGCGTCTGCCGCCGAAGCCGCCGAAAAAGCTCGAGAAAATATCGTCAACATCAAAGCCGCCGGTGTACGCGCCGTAACCGCCCGCGCCGCCTGCGCCGTAGTTCGGGTCAACACCCGCGTGACCGAACTGATCGTAGCGTGCCTTTTTGTCCTTGTCGGACAGAACCTCATACGCCTCGTTTACCTCTTTGAAATTCTTCTCCGCTTCCTTATCATCGGGGTGAAGGTCGGGGTGGTACAGCTTTGCCTTTTTTCGGAAAGCTTTTTTTATCTCATCGTCCGACGCCGATTTCTCAACGCCGAGCACCTCATAATAATCTCTCTTGTCAGCCAAGGTCATTCCCTCCTGTAAATACTGCGCGCCTTAAACAGCGCGGAACATTTCTTTTCTTTAAAGCTCTGCTGTGATACTGTTTCCTTATATTTGCATTCAATATGATATTCTATACGATTTTTCAGCTAATTTCAAGTACCCTGAATGCAAATATAAAGAAAAAGTTTTATTCGGGGAGGATCGGAAAGCCCGATCCTCCCCTGATCTATCGTTATTTATCAGTCAACGTCCTTGAAATCTGCGTCATAAACGTTGCCGCCGTCGTCGTTTGTGCCCGATGCTGCGCCCGTTGCGCCTGTGGGCTGTGCGTCAGCAGACTGTGCTGCCGCTGCGCCTGCCTGATACAGCTTTGTAGAAACGCCCTGTACGCACTTCTCGAGATCCTCTCTTGCAGCCTTGATCTTGTCGAGATCATCTGTCTTGATCGCGTCGCGAACGTTAGCTGCCTTTGTCTCCATTTCGCTCTTGTCGGCAGCGTCGATCTTGTCGCCGTTCTCCTTGATGAGCTTCTCCGCTGCGTAAGCCATGTTCTCGGCAGCATTCTTCTCGTCTACCGTCTCACGGCGCTTCTTATCCTCGGCAGCGTACTTTTCAGCCTCTGCTACAGCCTTGTCGATGTCTTCCTTGCTCATGTGTGTGTCGGACTTGATCGTTACCTTCTGCTCCTTGCCTGTACCGAGATCCTTTGCCGATACGTTTACGATACCGTTGGAGTCGATGTCGAACGTTACCTCGATCTGCGGGATACCTCTCGGAGCCGGA
>OMPZ01000239.1 GCA_900313125.1 uncultured Eubacteriales bacterium
CAATGCTGCGTCATCAGGCTTGAAATACGACAGTATAGTCTCGCCTGCCGGCTCGGTCGGTGCTTCGACTTCGTCGAGGTCTCCACAGGAGACCCGCACCCCCGAACCCCCGTAAACCTTTAATCTGAGCTATATTTAAAGATCTAATAACGCAGAGTTAATGAGAATAAAGTAATTCACAAATTGGAGGTTAGAGTTTAATATTAAAAAAGTAAGGGAGGGAAAGGCTCCCTCCCTGAATAAAATCAGTATCAGTCTTCTGTCTTAACGATGACCTCTCTGCCGTTATAGTAACCGCAGGCACCGCATACTCTGTGGGGAGCTTTCCACTCGCCGCAGTTGGGGCACTTGGAGAGTGCCGGAGCGTTGAGCTTCCAAACATTGCTTCTTCTTGTGTTCTTTCTTGCGTGTGATGACTTTCTCTTAGGTACTGCCATTTTAAAGTTCCTCCTTATAATTGTGTGCGCCTTTATGGGGCGTTATTCTTGTAATAAACTTTTCAGGACCTCTAAACGAGGATCCACCTCGCGCAGATCGCAGCCGCACTCGCCTTCGTTCAGGTTTTTGCCGCATTTCGGGCAAAGTCCCTTACAGTCCTCTTTGCAAAGGTGCTTTGAGGGCAGCGAAAGCAAAATATCCGCCGTGACCGGTGCGTCCAGATCAATGGTGTGATCGGGAGCCTCGATGTAATCGCCGTCGTTTTCACCGACAAGCGACTGCACGACCGTGTGGTTAAAGCTGCGAACAAAAGGGGTTATGGTTTCCTCACCGCATCTGTCGCAGGGCGCAGTATAATCAAACGTTGCCGTGACCGCCAGATCAACGACTCCCGCACGATTCTCTGCCTTTGCCTGCACCCTTACGGGTGCTTTGAACGGAGCACCGCCGTTGAAATCCATATTACGCAGATCAAGTTCATAATCGGCATAAAGGCTCTCCCCTTCGGTCAGGAACACCTTTTTCAAATTCCAAAGCATAATGCACCTCAATAATCACACGCGGATCTCTGATCCACCTGAAATACCGCATTTCATTATACAATATCGAAAAGCCTTTGTCAATAACAAAAAGGAAACAATTTGGAAAAATTTCTGCTAATCCTCCGGCGTGTCGGGAGTATCGAAATACTTTTCGAGAAGATAATCCAGATCTTCCGTAATTCCAAGCTCGTCCTCGAGCTTTTTCTGTATTTTCTCGTTGTTGAGACCGTAGTTGCCGTAACCGCTCCTGCGCGCAAGCCACACCGCGCCCTGACCGTAATTTGTCACATGGTTCGGGTCAACGCCGTTGTCGAGCAGGTATTCGAGCAGGTCGCAGCCTGTATTATCGTTAAGCTCGTCCGCGAGGATATCCACCGCGTTGAAGCCGCAGTAATCGACGGCGTTCAGGTCTGCGCCGTTTTCCTCGAGAAAGAATACCATGTCCGGCTCGCCGTAGTAGATCGCGGCAAGCAGAGGAGTAAAGCCGCAGCGGTCATCACCGCGGTACATCGCCTTTTCCGGCTCGTCCTCATCGGGGAAATGATCCTCGTAGTCCGGCTCGTGCCTGTAGACCCTATAGTTTACGTCCGCGCCGTAGTCTATCAGAAGCTGCGCCATTTTCATTCTGTCCTGCACCGTGTGCTCGCTGTCGCCTTTCGGGTAATAGCCCTCGGGTCTGTCAAGAACGACAGAATACAGCAGCGTCGCTTCTCCGTCCTTCGCGTGCGCGTTGCTGTCCTCCGTACAGTCGGGATCAACGCCTTTTTCAAGGAGCTTTTCCGTCTGCTCAAAGTCGTAGGTGAACACAGCATACGCAAGCGAGGTCTTGAGCTTGACCGCAGACGTTATACCGCCAAACAGAAAAAGGCATACAGTAAACACGAGCGGCATAAGACAAATATACCCCAGCACCTTTGTCACAACGGGTGACTTCGGCTTTTTAAAGGTCGTATCCCCTACGCTCAGAGCGTACTCCTCCCGCCGCTTTGCTTTTTTCTTGAGAACGCGCGAGACAATAAAGAACACTATCGCGGCAAACGTTGAGCTTGCTATAAAAATAACTACGATTATCAAATAAATAAATAACAGCGAAACTAAAGCCATGACCTTACCATATTACCTTTCCAAATTTTCCCGTTAGTTGACACGAAGAATAGTTAAATATACGGCGATAACTGTCATTTAAAATAAACCCGGGCGGAAATTGCCTGCGGTCGCTCGACCGCCCGATCACTCGTGCTTTGACAGGCGCGGCGCCGTTTCTTCGGTGGGCGCGCTGCGGTTGTCCTCAAGCTTCATGAAAACGGAGATCGCCGAAAGCGTCGTAATAAAAACATACAGCAGCATACTGACAAACGCGCCTATGCCGGGCGTGAGATCCTCGCTGAACCCGATGGGCAGGGCGATCGTCGTGCAGCCGAGAATGCCGCAGGCGATGCCGACGAGGTTTTTCAGATTGCTGCGCTTGTCGAAGAACATGAAGAAGAAGCCGATGAACGGGATAAGCACATATATCATTCCGAACAGCGTGTTTTTATACACCGGGTAATCGGCGCCCATCGAGCCGAACGCAAGATTGAGCGCGGTCATGTGGATAAGTCTTTCCTCTCCGTTGACTTCAAGATATGCGTATGCGAACGTTGTCGAAAGCATATAGCCGCACACGATGAACATACCTATAAGCACACGGCGCAGATTTCTGCACCTTTTCGTTTCATTCTTTTTCATATAATAATTCTTTCCCTATAAAAATATCAGATCTTGCCGCAGAAGCCCTTCTTATAGGCTTCGATAGTCTTGTTGATTATCGCAACGGCGGCTGCCCTGTCCTGAACCTCGTCAACGGCTGTTTCCTTATTCTCGAGCGTTTTGTAAACGGTGAAGAAGTGGCACATCTCGTCGAAAATGTGCTTGGGAAGCTGAGAGATGTCGGTGTACTCGTTGTAGGTCGGGTCGTTGAACGGGATAGCGATGATCTTCTCGTCGTTCCTGCCGTTGTCGATCATTTTGATAACGCCGATCGGGTAGCAGCGAACGAGCGTGAGCGGCTCGATCTGCTGAGAGCATACGACAAGCACGTCGAGGGGGTCTTTATCGTCGGCGTAGGTACGGGGAATAAACCCGTAGTTTGCCGGGTAATGGGTCGATGTGTAAAGTATTCTGTCGAGGATAAGCATTCCGGTCTGCTTGTCAAGCTCGTATTTGAGCTTGCTTCCCTTTGAGATCTCGATGCAGGCAACGAAGTCCTCTGCCTTTATTCTTTCCTCGCTTATGTCATGCCAGATGTTCATAGAGATTTTCCTCCCAAAAATGTAAGTAGATTTCGGGCGCACAGCGCACCCATACATGATAATTATAATACATATCTCGCGTAAATTCCATGAATATTTTGATTTTTTACATTTTTGTCATAATGTTTTTAATGTATGCCCGATACTCAACGAAAGCAGACCGCGCTGCATTTTTTTCGTAAAAAAACGATTATGTATTGACAGATCGGGAAAGCTGTGGTATTATATAGTTGAACAATTGCTCAACTAGGGCTTGTTTGAAAAATAGCAAAGTGACTGGATATTTCGCTAAGGCGAGGTGATTTCAAGGAAAAAAGCGGAGGAATACTGTC